>DGTJ01000054.1 GCA_002393725.1 Prevotella sp. UBA4339
CCTGCTGCCTGTGGGGTCGTTGAGGAAGAGCGGGTTGTTGCCCGTGCCGCAGAACGACGCCACGTGCGGCATGTGCTCCGGGTGCCGTCCGTAGGGCACGCGCTCGTCGATGGCGGGCATGGTGACGATGGTCTTCATGGCGTTCACCTCCGAGGGTCGCATCACGTCGAGCTCCTCGCAGCACACCAGCCCGTACTGCGACAGTGCTATCAGGTCGTCCTTCTCCACCTTGCCCGACTTCACCTTTATTCGGAAGTAGCTGTTCAGCTCGGGCGGCAGGAGCCGGCTGAACCATGTGGTCTTGTACAGTCCCTGCTCTCCGATGAGCACGAGCACCGCCTGGTTGACCGTCGCGTCGTCGAGCCAGCTTGCCACCATCGCCACGATCCACCGCTTGAGGTATTCGGCGAAGAGCATCTGCTTCTCCACGGTTCCCTTCACCGATACCGACATCGACAGTTCGAGGATGTAGTCCTGCCCGTCCCATGGGGGGAGCCGGCTGAGGTAGTATCCGAAGGGGTGGAACGCAGGCACGAATCCTGAGTCGAGCACGTCCTGCAGGTCTCGTTTCTGTGTGGGCTTGATGTCGCAGAGTGCGTTCTTCAGTGTGTTGGCGAGCCTGTCGCTCATCGGCAGCCAGTCGTCGCCGGCGAACTGTGCGAGCTCGCTGTTGGCGCAGAATGGGTCCTCGGGCGGCAGGCGCACCTCGTTGCAGTGCTTCACCGTGTTGTAGCGCAGGTAGACGTGTCCGCTGAGGAATTCCTTTATCTCCGCAGGCGTGGCACTCATCTCCCGCCAGTTCTTCTTGTGGGTGGGGTCACCCTTCTGGCGTTTCTTCTTAGGTTTCTCTTCTTCCATAGACTTCTATGACTTTTTATGTAGTTTATTTAATTCTTGTCCCATAGGTTCCGAAATAGTGATACTTCCATAAACAGCAATTTTTACAGCCACGAAGTTACGCAAAACAAAAGACTCCGGCAAAAATTGTCGGAGTCTTAGAAGCATTATTAGAACATTTAGAATGTTTTTTAGAATATTCAGAAGTCAATTTAGAAGGTCAAGGAGCCGCTTAGCCAGCCGTTGCATCTGCTCAGGAGCCCCGTCCTCTTTCCATTTGTCGATGCTGCCAGACAGTTTTCCGCTGACGATGGGCTTCTGGATGCTGTCGTAGGTACAGGGGAATGCCAGGGTCTTTTTCCAAGGCCACTCCTGCACCTCACGCACGAACTGGCGGATGCTGCCCGTGAAGCCCTGCATCTGGTAAATGCGGTAGGCCACGGCCCACGCCGTGCTGGCCCACCAGTAGCCTTCTTCCATCGTCCGCTCCAGTGCCTTTGCCATCACCTCGGGCTGAATGATGCTCTTGCCTGTCCGTCGGATGTGTTGGAAACTGATGGCCCCGTCCTTGTCCATCGAGAAGTTCACAGTGTCCGCATGGTCGTTATGCTGCCCGACAGGGCCATTGAAACTGTTGAAATTGATAAATATCGGCGCATTGTCGCGCTGACCATTGCTCAGGCTCTCGCACAGGAGAGCCAATAATGATTCCTCTTCATTGCTCATAATTGCTTGAATATTAAATGGTGAATAATTATAGTAGACTTTAATAAAAAAGGATGCGGGCAGTAACGGTAGGCTCATCTACTCACAGGTATCGCCAAACACCTCGACACAGATGGATACCACTAAAGCCCACACCCATATTCGAGTGTGAGCTAACAGCAGTCTTTCCGTGTCTCATTCTATTGGCGATTTTGTGAGTAGTACAGAAAGCTGTCGCTCTATCTACTATATTTCGAGGTGCAAAGATACAGCAAATTGTGCAGAATACAAAACGAATTTTGTTTTTTCGGCAAAAATGCAGTCTTATCTATGACTTTGCCATAGTTGAATGGTATCTTTCGCGCATCCATCAGTTACTTTATGGGCTTAAACCATTGTATGATAATATGAGTTGTATCATTTTGATAATTTAATCTTACTATATTTTGGTGAATTAATAAAATACCATATAAGAAACCAAAATATGATAATGCAGATGAAAGCTATAAGGAAAGTAGTATTTAAGAGTAACCCATGTTTCGAGAAGTTCACAATGCCATGGAATGCAGCGCAGAAAAGTAGCGAATGAGTATCAGTCACCACCTTTCCTATTCCCCATGAAGCGAAAAGCAGAAGTAGGAAGAATTGCAAAATACTTCGATAAGATAAATCTAAATGCCACAGAAACCACATCATTGTGATAATAAGTACATATTGCCACACAGGTAATTCCCTGAGTTCGTATTGCAAAAAGCCTCGCCAACCATATTCTTCCAACAAACCATACGCAAATGCAAACAAACATGCCACGCCCAAGTCCCATCCGCCGATAATGCCAAAAACGATACATGGTATAACTATAGTCGCAATGGACTTCCAGGCAGACTTACCTATGAGCGTGTATTCCGTTCTGCGTTTGAAAATAAGCATAGCCACCAATGCTCCGATAGCAGGGCCAAGCCCTGTGGCAAGAGATGCCGAAACTTGAAGTGCATAGTTCGTTTCAATTGAAGGGAACTTGTTGAACACAAGTATTGTTATCAGGCGCACCAATAAAGCTATGATATAAAAAGTTGCTATTGCGCCGAAGTGAATATCTTTGTAAACAAATCTCATTTTGTGCTGTTTGTTTGCTGTTTCATTCCTTCAAAGAATTTCTGTTGCAATTGCTTGGTCAGTTGGTTATCGGGATTGAGTTTCAGTGCTTTCTCAAAGTTCTGCATTACGTCGATGTAGAAACGCTGTCCGTTTTGATCGGGATCCTGAACGATGCGTACCATATAGAGGAAACCGCGAAGGGTACAGATGTCTGACTGGTCTGCATTTTTCATCTGCTCCATTTTTGTTATGGTCTGTTCGGCCTCGGCAATCATGTTTTCCGTCTGGGGGGCATGGGGATAGGTTACTGAAAATGATAGACTCTGGAGGGCCAGTTGATACTTTGGCTGAATGCTATCGGGTTGCATAGCCTCGATACGCTTCAGTTTGGCTACGTTGTTGAGCATGTCTGCTTGTGTGGGCTGTTGGGCATGGATACTTACTGATGCTATCATCAAGAGAACGATGGCTAACACACGGTGGTTAAAAGTTTGAAATGTCATACGCTTTACTATTTTTAAGTGAAACAAAAATGCAGATGTATAGGAAGCGGTCGCGGGAAGGCATGACGGGATTAGCATTTGCGTCATAACGAAAGATATTAGTGCGACCGAAGATGTTGTTCAACGAGGCATAGACGATGACCTTTGGACTTAACAGATAGGTGAGGTTCACATCTACACTGTTGTAATGTGGAGTGGTGCCAGAAAGGAAGTGTCGTCCACTGGCATATGATTCAGCGAGTCCGATGATAGCTTTGCCTATGGCGTATTTAGCTGTCAGTCGCAGATTGTGACGAGAGACGTAATCGGGTGTCCGCACTTCGGTGTAGTTGAGATATAGCCGTTCGGAATCATTGAATGAATAGGAAAGTGAGGTAGTCAGATGTTTAACGAACGAATGATTCTCAACGAAGATATCCAAGCCTCGGCTTGTGCCGTAGCCATGTGGTTGATAAACGCCATACTCCAACAAAGGTAAATGGTGATATTTCTTCCAATAAGGCTCGATGCGTATGAGTGTGGCCTTTGTTTTATACTGCATAGAGAATATGGTATGGTCGGCTGTGCTTTGACTGAAGTCACCTCGGCTTTGTGCTAAATAGTCATCAGCTGCAGTTTGACTGTAACGACCTGCCACCAAAGAGAATTGAAGATTCTTGTTGGGGATATAACTCAGCGTCGCCCTCGGCATCAGTAGGCAATCTGTCTTCATCATTTCTGCCCTTGCTGACATGTTGAGGAATACGCGGGGAATAATGCGCCATCGGGCATCGACATGAGCAGCAAATATGTTATAGTCAAGCTGATAATGATCGGATTCATATCTCAGCGTGCTATTGCGGATATAGTTTTCAACCCCTGCCGACAGTTTCAAAACGTCGGAACATACCTTGCATACTTCGGCCTTCACATGTACTTCATTACGGAAATTATGATAATGGTCACCAACCATTCGTGCATCATCGATATTTGTAAGCACAGAAGAATTAGCGATAC
>DGTJ01000059.1 GCA_002393725.1 Prevotella sp. UBA4339
GGGGACAGTCATTGATCTTTTTTTTGAACCAATAGGGATGTGGAAGTCTAAAGGCTTTAACATCCCTATTTCATCACAATGGGGTTAAGTTGCCTGATTGCTGTGTCGATCAAGGGGAGTCGATCAAGGGGGACAGTCCATGATACTGGCTAAAGCCAGATCACGCGAGACCGAATCAGGGGGTCAGTCTTTGATCTTCCTTGAACCAAAACATGGATGTGGCAGCCCGCCTCGCTGCCACATCCATTTTATAGATTGGGTGGGGCAAGGGACTCTGTACTCCCTTGACTTACCGCAAACGGATAAAAATCTCGGATATCCTTGGATATTTGGGGAAATAGTCGTATCTTTGCAGCATGAAACTCAAAAGTTACGATTATGCCAGAAATAAGCAAGTTCTACGGAATCATCATCTACATGTATATTGATGACCATAATCCGCCACACTTCCATGTTTGGTACGACGATTATCAGGCAGAGGTTACCATCAAGGACGGCATCGTCCGTGGTGAAATGCCGCGCCGCGCCCTGCGCCTTGTCTATGAATGGCTCGACCTGCACCGCGACGAACTGATGGAAAACTGGGAGCGCCTATCGAACAGCGAGGCAGCCAAGAAAATAGAACCACTTCGATAAGCAAGAGCTGAGAAAGCTTGCTTTCTATGCCGAGCGAAGAAGTGCGCGAACGAAGTTCAACCGTTAAAATAAGGAGGACATGATATGACAACAAAGAATCTCTTACTTAAAGTAACCGCCGCCGAGTATGCAGGCGACTACAAACTGCGCCTGACGTTCAACACGGGCGAAGTATTGTTGGTAGACTTCACCCCCCTGATGCAGAAGGGCATTTGCCGTAAGCTGCAGGATATTGACTATTTCAAAGCCTTCCGCCTCGACCCTTTCACCGTCGACTGGAACAATGAAATCGGTTTCGCACCCGAAAGGCTCTACGAGCTGGGGAGTGCGGCATAAGAGATCAGGGGGACAGTCATTGATCTTTTTTTTGAACCAATAGGGATGTGGAAGTCTAAAGGCTTTAACATCCCTATTTCATCACAATGGGGTTAAGTTGCCTGATTGCTGTGTCGATCAAGACAGGTCCTGACTGTCCCTCTGATCTTGATATATAAATAAAAAATTCGATTTTTCGCAAAAAAGTTTTGATATTCGGATAATTATTGCTATCTTTGCGCCAAAAAGGGACAAATATGAGAATCTTTACAGAGCAAGCTATCAAGCAATTCACCGCACAACATCCAGAATCACTGGTTGCGCTACAGGTCTGGACAAGCGTTGTAAAGAGTAGTCGATGGACTTGCTTTGCGGATGTCAAAAAGGACTTCAACTCTGTAGATACAATAGGCAACCAGCGGTATGTGTTCAACATCATGGGCAATCACTTCCGCTTGGTAGTCGTAATTAAGTTCACGATAGGATTTGTATATGTCCGTTTCATTGGGACCCATACCGAATATGACAAAATTGATTGCAGAACAATATAAAGAAAGGAGAATAGTATGACAAAGATTGAGAACAAAGAACAGTACGACTGGGCAGTAGCAAGGGTTGAGGAACTTCTCCCACTCGTAGATGACACGACTCCCCGGACTGACCCCAATAGCATAGAACTGGAGTTGCTATCTAATCTGGTGGCCGACTACTCCGAAGAGCACTTCTCCATCGGCAAGCCCAACTTAGGCGATGTCATTAAGATGCGCATGGCAGAACTGGGCATCACCCAAGGGAAGCTGGCAGAGATTCTTGGAATCAGTGCCTCCCGTATCAGTGACTACATTACCGGTAAGGCAGAGCCGACCATCAGGATAGCCAGGGAACTGGTCATCAAACTGGATATAGCCCCTTCTGTTGTACTCGGATTGTGACTTGTCCTGACAGATTTCAAAACCTTAGAACCATCCTTGACAAAAAATTCACTGACAGTCTGAGGCTGAAGGGTCATCGCTGGCTTGAAGTCATCGCTGTGCATATATCTCATGATTGCATTACGCATCTGACGGGCCACGAGACGATGTTCGAGATTGGAAGTGATGTCCATCGACGTCATCAGCAGCTTCCCATTCAGCACATTTGCCTCAATGAGCATCCCAAGTTTACGGTTCTTCTGCGAGTTGTCGATAGGCTGGATAGGCGACTGATAATCCTTGGGCAACTTCATGAGATTCATCACCTGAGCCTTGTTGAGAAGCTCCCACCAGTTGAGGTTGCCCCAGTCGTCTGTGGGGAAGTCATATCTGAACAGCGGGTGGCTCTTGTCAATATATGCTCCCGCTATTTGCGAATCAGGCAGGTAATGCTGCATGATATCTCCACCCAGACCGATCTTACTGGCAGCAGTAATCAGCACCTTGCCACCGTTCTTCAACACATCAAGGGCCTTTGCGTCCAAGGTGTCGGTTTGATAGATATCATCGTATGTCATTGAATCCACAACCTCCGGATACACCCAGAAGTCCCAATGGTTTCTGAGCTTCCCTGCTACGAGTACAGACAGAGTGAGCTTTGTTGGCTTTGTGACCTTATCCAACGGCATTCTGATCTTGCCTATATTGACATTATTACCTATGGGCAAGTTGCCCTTGGAAATGGTACCGCCTCCGTACACTTTCATGGTATCATCCGTTATGTAATAGCTATTCTTGACATTGACGATTTCGACATACATCGCATTATACAATTCTACAGGCACATCGAGAGTATCCTTGTTACTATATACGAACTTCGGTAACTTAGCCAATGGCACAACGGGAGAACAGAATTCTATCCACTCAGGACTTTGCCCGCTATATTCGTTGAAAGCCTTAAGTTGGAAACCGGAGTAATCTTTTGTGCGCAGATTACGTTCGATGTCGTACTTATAACAAAGTGTCTGCAGATTCCCACTTGCTTTGATGAACTTCTCTTCCAGAATTCCGCTATCACCCAGACGACCGCTTGACTTCAGATTGAGATATGTACCCCACTGACCTAGTTCATGGGCAATCATTGGACTGTTGCTAGGCTTATTACCCTTGTAGTTCTTCGGGAAGTCAATTTTCTCGTTGTGATTTTCGTCAGAGTGAGGAGCATGGCTGTCCCAGTCAAGGCCTGTTGCCTCACCCTTCACATGGAAATCAGAACCGCTGTCCCATTCACTGTCACCACTTACGGCAGCTCCACAATATAATTTTGCCGGGTCGTACTTCTTCAGTTGCTTTATCCATTCATTGCTCTCTTCCACCCATTTGCCGGTAGTCTCGCCAGTTGCCGACATCATCACGAACGACGGATGATGCCCATAGGTATCAAGTATCCTCTTCGACTCTTCCAACTGATACGATGTGGCCTCAGGCATGAGATAGAAGCCCAGCCTGTCTGCTGCAGCAAAGGCCGCCTCTGGAGGACACCAGGAGCGGAACCGCATGTGGTTAAGTCCGTACTGCTTATACTTACCTATTATCATGGCCCATTCCTTCTCGTCCATCGGGGGATAGTCTGTATCCGGGAAGCTGCAGTCCTCAACTGTTCCACGCAGCATGAGAGGTCGTCCGTTTAGAAGAATATTCCTGTCCTTAACACTTATCTCGCGCATTCCGAAGGTTGTCATGTAATAGTCATTACCCAAGAAGATGCCTAGTCTGTAGTACTGAGGATGGAACTCATCCCATAAGGCAACATTATCCATAGGCAGAGTGATTGCCACCTCCGGCCCGTCAATCATAATGCTATAAATTATCGGAGTATCCGCTATGTCAGCACGCTCTACGCTCACACATGCATCTGGCCAGTCATAGTTGAACCACCTCGCCCATTTAGGGAATCCGCCTAACTCTATCTCGACTTCCACAACGCCAAAAGCGGCATTTGGAAAAATCTTTACCGTCTTGACATAAATCTCGGAGACTCTCGACCTTAGTTCTATCTGCCCCACTATACCATTCCAGTTGCATTGCTCCTGAATACTGTCATTTACACATATCTCTATCTTATTACGCTGTCCGGGAGACAGGAACTTCGCTATTTCATACTGATGCGGTGTAGATACAGAGTTCTGTCCACCCACTTCGGCACCATTCACGTAAACATGAGTCTTGACATGCGGTCTCTCCAGGAAGAGAGTTACATTCTTGCCTTCCCATGACTGTGGGATATACACCATCCTCCTATACCAAGCCTTTCCTGTATAGGCTGCCTTTCCTTGGTGAACTTTCTCATTGGAGAGCATCGAGCCAGGAAGGAATATATCATCGTTATAATCTGCTGAGTCACCTATGCAGAAATCCCATAAACCGGACAGGTCGATATTCTCCTGAGCTTTTACCGACAGCCCGTTTATCAGACAAAATGCAATAAAAAGTATTTTCTTCATACCATTAACAAACTTATCCCCTTATAATATTATTAACGATTAAAAAACAATGATATTGTGTATCGATGGGCCTAAAGATAACGTTTACGTTGTTTTTATTTGTCAGAAGAATCTTGGTTTCGCGATTTTATTGTAAGTTTGCATCAGAAATAAGCAACTACAGAACATAACCAATTTCAGAAATATGAAGAATGTATTTAAGACTGTGATGTTAGGCTTGCTGGTACCAATTATTTCATCGGCAAATCAAATTGACCGGCAAGTTGTCGTGAAACGCAATAATCCTATAGTCACTAAAGCCGATACGCTCGCTTCACTATCTGTGGGCAACGGACATTTCGTTACAACGGTAGATGTCACCGGTCTGCAGTCTTACCCTCAGGACTACAAGAACGGTGTTCCCCTCTGCGCTATGACCGACTGGGGCTGGCACCGGTTTCCCAATACTAAGAGTCTGAAGCCTTCTGATTCCGAGAAAGCCTTCGATTTCGGACATGGGCATAAGGAGGTGTATGCTGTGGAATACAAGAAGGTCGAAGACGGAATGCACAAGGATGCGACAGAGTTCTTCCGGGTAAACCCTCATCGTCTGAACTTGGGGGCTGTCGGACTTAATCTGTCTGATGCAAAGGGGAACCGTATATCGCTAAGTCAGATTACCGACATCCGTCAAGAGCAGAATCTGTACGACGGTGAGATCATATCATCGTTTGTGGCAGATGGCCAGAAGGTGGAGGTTTCCACAGGAGTCCACCCTGACAAGGATGCGCTATATGCCAGGATTCGCAGTCAGCTGTTGTCTGACAAGCGGGCCACTCTGAGATTGCATTTCCCCTACCCCACAGGAAAGCACGCTGATGATGCCAGCGACTGGACAAAGCCCGAAAAGCACCTGTCGGATGTCATTTCCCAAACAGAGCACACCGCTTTAATCAAGCGCACTCTCGATGCAACTGTGTATTATGTGCTGCTGCAATGGGAGGGACGGGCTGTTCTTAGGAAATATGCCCCACATGATTTCGAGCTCTCTTCACTCGATGATACTCTCACAATAGCCGTAGAATATCTATCCGACACCACAAGCAAATCTGATTTCTGTTTTGAGAATTACCATAATGCGACCTTGCACCATTGGAATGCATGGTGGAGCAATGGGGCTATCGTAGATTTCTCTGCATGCACCGATTCCCGGGCCAAGGAACTGGAGCGCAGAGTGGTTCTCTCACAGTATCTCACACAGATAAACTGTGCCAATAATATGCCACCTCAGGAGAGTGGACTGACTTATAACACTTGGTTTGGGCGTCCGCATCTGGAGATGACCTGGTGGCACGTAGTCGATTTTGCCCTATGGGATCGTCCTGAGGTTGTCGCTAAGATTCTCAAGTGGTATAACAATACGGCCTATCCTGTAGCTCGCAAGATTGCTGAGCGACAGGGATTCAAGGGCGTGCGCTGGATGAAGATGACCGACCCCTGGGCTGGTGAGGCACCATCGAATACCGGCTCGTTCCTAATCTGGCAGCAGCCTCACTACATCTACCTCGCTGAGGAGATGTATCGTGCCAATCCTACTTCGGAAACACTCCGCGAATACGGTGAACAGGTAGAAGCAACAGCAGAGTTCATGGCAGACTTCGTCACCTTCGATACCAAACATAAGAAATACACCCTTAAGGGAGCCACAGCGATGCAGGAGTGTATGACGAAGGACATTTCTTACAACCAGCCGTTCGAACTGGCATACTGGAGCTACGGTCTCTCCGTAGCCCAGAAGTGGCGTGAGCGCCAGGGCAAGGCAAGAGTAGCACTGTGGGATGATATCATAGACAATCTTTCCACACTGCCCGAGAATAATGGTATCTACACAGCAGGCCAGCCTATCGGCATCTCTGATAGTCACGAAGCCTTCGATCCCTTTGATGCTCCAACAAAGAAGATCGAGACATTTGCAGACAAGTGCCGTAATGATCACCCTGCTGTGCTCGGAGCCTGCGGACTGCTGCCTTACACCTCTTTATATAATATGGAGAAGATGAAAGGCACTCTTGACTGGGTGATGAAGAACTGGAACTGGCAGACCACCTGGGGCTGGGACTACGGCATGATAGCCATGACAGCAGCACGTCTGGGCGACCCTGAGACAGCTCTGAAGGCTCTGCTTATCGACACACAGAAGAACACCTATCTGCCCAGTGGGCACAACTTCCAGACTCCCGACCGCTTACGCATCTATCTGCCCGGCAACGGGGCCCTGCTCACAGCTATAGCAATGATGTGTGCCGGATGGGACGGATGCAAAGACCTGCATAATCCCGGATTCCCGAAAGACGGGAAATGGGATGTGAGATGGGAAGGGCTAAAGAGGATGCAATAGCACTCCATCAAAAAAGAAGGCACTTCAAAATACGAAGTGCCTTCTCATTTATTTATCACTTGTTTTTTAGCAAGGACGCTTCTTTGGCAGTTTGAACACATCCTGCACTTCCTTCATCTGTGCCTCGGTCATACCGTCTGGCTCAGAACCCATCGAGCGAGCGCACATATAGATGTTTGCAGCCTTGCAGAGCACGTCGGTCTGGTCGAAGGCATCCATGATGTCTGTACCTACTGCCACAGTACCGTGCTTCTCCCACATCACTACATCGTGGGTCTTGATCTGCTCCAGTGTAGCCTCAGCCAGTTCTACTGATGAAGGCAATGCGTAAGGCACGATACCGATGCCCAGAGGAGCAAAGGCAAGTGTCTCAGGAATCATTGACCACAGCACGCGGGTCATCTCGTCACCCTTAAGGAAACGCTTGATATGACTCATGGCCACCAGTTCGATAGGATGAGTGTGCAGTGTTGCCTTATAGCAAGAGCCCGTCTCCAGCAGATAGTTCTGCAGAGCCAGATGTGTAGGCAGCTCTGATGTAGGCACTACCGGCTCATCGGCTATCACCTCATAGCTGGCACAGTCGTCGCAGATGCGGATGATCGACCCGTTCTGCATAGGCTCCTTAGCCAGGTCGCGCATGCGCTTTCCTGTGCCCTTGCAATAGAAATACTTACCCTTAAGCAGAGGCAGAGTCATACCGATCTGCTTCACGGGAGCGATAGCTGGCAGGGCCTTGCACTCATCATCCATATACTCAGTGACATTTACCGTAATGTTACCACCATTACGCTCTGCCCATCCCTTCTGCCAGAGGTAACCAGTCACCTCGGCTATCTGATACACGACCGCCTTCAGTTCCGGGCGGCCTTCCAATATACTTTTCATCTTTCTTTTCCCTTAAATATTATCTATTTCCTAATTTAGTATTAAAACTCTTACTTCGTCATCTTAGATCAGCTGAGGCAGGAAGCACGATATCACCAGCACCACAATACCACATATAAGCACCGTGATTGTCTTCTGCGAACATCCTTTCCATTCCTTGAGTATGATTCCCCAGACATTGGAGAACACCACGTTGAGAGCCATCAGTATGCAGAATGAGAGAGTCATCAGCACAGGCGACTCTGTAAGGAAGCCCTTGCCCAAAGCCAGTCCGAAGAACTGCGAATACCACAGAGCACCTGCCAGGAGGCAGAACAAGAGGTTATTGCCCCATACTGCCGTCTTCTTATAGTCGCCCCATGTACCGTTCACCTGGTTCTGATAGAAACAGTAGATCATATTTGTTACAAAACCACCGAGAGTAACGAGGAATGTAGCAGGCAGCGTGCGGAACATCGGATCAGTGAGGTCACCGAAATTGATTTCCTTGCCAAACTCGAGACCTACGTTGAAGCAACCGCTCATAAAACCGGCAAGCAGGGCAATAGCGAGCCCTTTGGGGAAGTTGAAGTCCTTTACAGCTGCCTTCTTCTCCTCTTCAGAGAGTGAAGCTGCTTTCATCGAGCCTGCCACTCCGATGATGGCGATACCTATCAGAGTCACTACCACACCGAGGATTACAGCAAACGTCAGAGACTCCAAGGCATTCAGCTCCGGGAAGAATATGTTAAGCAGCACCGGGCCCATGATAGTACCCAGACCTGCACATGTTCCGAGAGCTATCGACTGTCCAAGAGCCACTCCAAGATAGCGCATCGACAGTCCGAACGTCAGTCCGCCTACGCCCCACAGCACACCGAAGAAGATTGTCATCCAGATGTTGAACGAGCTTACGGTAGAGAACAGTTCGGTGAAAGAGTGCCCCGCAGGCACAGCCAGCAGAGCACCCAGGAAGGGCAGAATCAGCCATGCGAACACACCCTGCACAATCCAGTATGACTCCCACGACCAGTCCTTGATCTTATTGATGGGAACATAACAGCTGGACTGACAGAACGCTCCGATGGCGATGATTAGTAATCCGATTACGATATCCATATCTTATCTGCAGACAACATCACACTCAATGTTCAGTATCTTAGCCACCTTCAAGATGGTGTCGATGTGATGACCAACGGCAGCAGCCATGTGGTGTGTAGGACCTGCCTCGCTCCACTTGTTGACAAACTCACGGCATGGCAGAGAGAACTTAGTGCGCATGTTGGTATCGCCAAACATGAAGATAGGACCATCCTCGTTAACACCCTCTGCAGCAACGAACTTGAATACGCCGTTGGCATCCTGAGTGATAGCGAGATAAGTTACAGGACCTGTTGGGGGATAGAACTGTGTGAGGTAGCCGCCACCGGTCTTTCCGTGGAACACGGGCACGATCTTCATTGTCGGCTTGTGAGCCTGAGAGATGTCGAAGTCGCCTGAGCCAGAGTGACCGATGATGCAGATATCCTTCGGGAAGTCGATAGAGTACATCTCAGCAAGAGTACCGGTGCCAGAGATTGTCTTCAGAATCGACATAGCCATAGCCACCTTCATATCACCCTCAACGGCACATGCTGTGTGCTGCTTGATAAGCATTGAGAAGGCAGGTATCAGCATAGAGTCGAGCTTACCGGCAACACCCTTGGCAAAGCCTGCATAGTGAGAGGCAATCATGCCGAGCTTCTCGTCCTTTACCCACTGCTCAAAGGCTACTACGTACTTAGCCATATCCCAAACCTTCTCGATGGTGCCACCACCCTCAATCTCAAATGTGTCGAGGATGTCCTGAGCCTTTGCCTTGATAGCAGCCTCGTCGGTGATGTTGTCAGCGATAGCCCACATCTGCTCCCAGTCGAACTGCTTCGTATATACGAACATACGGTGATAAAGGTTGGTCTCGTCGATATAGAGGTCCATCATGCCAGGATACGGACGACCGATCTGGGCGATGTTGGTGTCACGGAAGCGGCGACGCACCTGAGCAGCACGGCACCAGTCCTCGATCTCTGCCTGCACACCAGGATCACCACCTTCTACTACGCCTGTGATAACAGCTGAGCGCTTGCCTGCACGATTCAGGTCAGCAACCATCTCACCGATAGCACCACATGCATACAGGTCACCGAGCCAGATGGGGATGTCGGTATTAGGATAGTCAGGAGCCAGCTTCTTCTGGAGGTTCACAATCACTACAGGCACGTCGAGGTCACGTACTGCTGGAAGCATATTGTAAGAAGTACAATAGGTAAGCATCTGCAGTATAACGAGGTCTACGTCAGCTGCACGGAACTTGTCACCAGCAGCCATTGACTGCTCCTTTGTGGTAACCATGCCACCGTCGATTATCTCGATAGTGTCGGGCAGAGTCTTCTTGAATGCCTCATACTGGGCCTCGAAATTAGGAACGAGCTGTGGGAACTGTGGCAGGTAGGCCTGCAGAGCGATAGAAAATACACCAACTTTTGCTTTGGTTTCTACTAATGGTTTACTCATAATCTTGTTGTTTTGTTTTTATTTGTTAATAATAGATAGATATTTGTCAAATGCTTGTGCCCATACATCGGCATCCTTGGGCTCATACTTCACCATCTCGATGCTGTCAGCAATTATCTTGCGCATCTGCCAGATGTCAGCCACCTCTCCGGCTGCCTTTGCCTGAAGCATGATGTTACCGATGGCGGTACCCTCCTGCGGTCCGGCCAGCACCTCTACCCCAAGCGAATCAGCAGTAAACTGGTTGAGGTACTTGTTCAGCGAACCTCCTCCGATGATGTGAAGCACATTCAGGTCGAAGTCGGCAAACTCCTTGAGCCATCCGAACACCTGACGATAGCGCAGAGCCAACGAGTCGAAGATACAACGGCATATCTCAGCAGGAGTCTCAGGTACCGGCTGACCGGTATTGCGGCAATACTGCTGAATGGCTTCTATCATTGAGACAGGATTAGCAAAGAGGGCATCGTCGGGATTGATGATCGAGCGGAAAGCCTCCACATTCATTGCCGAGCCCTGCAGCTCTGGATGGCTGAGCTGTCTTACCTCCTCCGGCCACTCCTTACGGCAGCGCTCATAGAGCCACATGCCACAGATATTCTTCAGGAAGCGGGTAGTACCTTCTATACCTCCCTCGTTGGTGAAGTTCAGCTCATAGCTGCGGTCGCTGATAATAGCCTTCTTTGTCTCAATACCCATTAGACTCCACGTGCCGCTTGAGAGATAGGCAAACTGCTCGTCCTTCGCAGGTACGGCAGCCACTGCCGAAGCGGTGTCGTGACCGGCAACAGCTATCACAGGTACAGCACCCAGTCCGGTCATCTTCTGTACCTCTTCAGTGAGCACACCTATCTGAGTTCCCGGATTAACCATCTTACCGAACATCTTGCGCGAGAGTCCCAGTGATGCCAGCAGGCGCTCGTCGAGCTGTCCAGAGCGAGGGTCAAGCAGCTGTGAGGTAGAAGCGATGGTATATTCGCACACCTCGTTGCCGGTAAGCATCCATGAGAGGGCATCAGGCACGAAGAGTATCTTCTTCGCATGGTTGAATGCGGCATTGTCTTCCTTCCTCATGGCATAGAGTTGGAAGATGGAGTTGAAATTGAGGAACTGTATACCTGTCACATCGTAGACTTCTTTCTTCGAGATGACGTTTTTCAGGTAGTCTTCCATCGCCCCGAAGGTGATGGGGTCGCGATATGCTCTCGGATTACGCAATATGGCATTGTCCTCACCGATGAACACAAAGTCTACTCCCCATGTGTCGATACCGATACTTGTGATTTCAATATTACGTCGTGCCACCTCCTTCAGACCACGTATGATCTCGAAATAGAGAGCATAAATGTCCCAGTAGAAATGACCTCCCTGCTCGATGAGGTTATTGGGGAATCGGGTGATTTCCTCCTGCATGAGCTTTCCGTCTTTTACTGTGCCGATGATGGTTCTGCCACTGGTAGCGCCAAGGTCAACGGCAAAAAAGCATTTCTGATTGTCCATAATTGTATAAAATTGATTTGTTTCCTTTACGTAGTTTTACAAGGTGCAAAGTTAGTGAAAAGTTTTCGAATCTGCAAAGCTTTTCGATATTTTATCAGAAATTCATCGGTTGACCGTCGACAGTGAAGTCTACGAGTTCGTATTTGTCGGAGGTCTTAACGTCGTACATCGTCTCGGCATCCACGCTGTTATTACGCATCACGATGTTGTTGCAGCGCGACAGAGGCATGTCGTCACGCTTCTCGGGCTTGAAGAACTGAGTCCAGGGGTGGATGAAGAGGAAGCGCTTGCAGTGGCCCGTGATATTCTCCACGAGCACATACTCGTAGTGCTGGGGAGTGTCGGGGCGCATCTTAAGCCACAGCACGCGGTCGGACATCTCGGTATAGCAGTTGCGCAGGATGATATTGCGGTCGTGCAGCGACTCGGAGCCCAGAGTCAGACAGCCGTGCACACGTCCGTAGCGGCAGTTCTGTATAAGGATGCGCTCGCAGTCGCCATTGGTCTCATCCTTGTCTGCCCATGTGCCCTTGCCACCTTTCAGCACCACGGCATCGTCATTGACATGCATGTAGCAGCCGTTGATAAGGATATCAGTGCATACATCGATGTCGATAGCGTCTGATGAAGGGGCACCGCGTTTAGGATCGGGAGCCCAGATATTCTCCGTGGGAGCAAAGATATAGCAGTCGAGATAGCGCACATGGTTGCTCTTATATACGTGATTAGTCCAGAAGGGAGAGTTGATGAGGTGTACATCCTGTACGGTCACATTCTTGCAATTGGAGATATATGTGAGTCTTGGGCGCTGGGCATCCTTGTTGGTGCACTGGGGATTCCACTTGCGGCGGATCCAGAACTCCTGCCAGTAGTTGAGTCCGTTGCCGTCGATAGTACCCTTACCACTGATGGTGAACCCGTCTATCCCGTCGGCATTGACGAGTGCGCAGAAATACGTGCATGTCTCACCCTCGATGCGGGTAGTCATATACGGAAAGTCGATGATGCGGTCAGAACCTTTCAGGCGACCCTGGACATGCAGGTGAGTACCTTGCTTGAAGAACAATGCTCCAGTAAGGTATGTACCCTCGGGAATGACTACTACACCCCCACCCTCACGGGCTGCACGGTCGATGACCGACTGAATGGCCTGGGTCTGAACGACTGTCGAATCCTTCTTTACACCATAGTCGGTAATGACATACTGACGTCCCAGTTTTGCGACATCCACTTTCGTTGTATCCTTAAACCAGGCATCCATCACTGTGTTGTCAGGCCATGTCTCTACGACTGCCTTCTTCTTTGTCTTTGCTGTTCCCGTAAGGAGAGCCAACGAGAACAATAGCAGAATAATCTTTCTCATCTTCGATTAATAATTAGTAATTTGTCTATTTGTGCACAAAATTACGCAAAATTCCAAAGATAAAAGAATAAAAATCGTTCAATTTGTTAGTAAAACGTACAATTTAATTTTTTTTATATAAAATAGTGTATGCATTTTATTTGTTATTTCACAACAATTTAGTATATTTGCTGACGAATTACGATGTGACTTATCTACTTAATTTTAACAACAATCGCTTATGAAAGAATTAAAAATGTACATTAACGGCCAGTTCTGCGAGAGCTCGAACGGCAAGTGGATTGACGTGCTTAACCCATCAACAGAGGAGGTTATCTCCCGTCAGCCAGAAGGAACCATCGAAGACGTAAACCGCGCCCTTGACGCAGCCCGCGCTGCCCAGAAGGCTTGGGCAAAGACTCCAGCTATCGAACGTGCACAGTATCTGCTGAAGATAGCTGAGGGCATCAAGAAGCGCGAGAAGGAGTTCACAGAGATTATCATGCGCGAGCAGGGTAAGACCCGCACATGGGCTTCTATCGAGGTAGGCGCTACTATCTCTTACTTCGAGTATATGGCTACCTTCGCACGTCATATCGAGGGAGAGATTATACCTTCCGACCGTCCTAACGAGACAATCCTGCTCTCAAAGAAGCCTATCGGTGTAGTAGCAGGCATCCTGCCATGGAACTTCCCGTTCTTCCTCATCGCCCGTAAGGCTGGTGCAGCGCTGATTGCAGGCTGTACTATCGTTATCAAGCCTTCCCAGCTTACTCCGGAGAACTGCACAGAGTTCGGAAAGATCATCGATGAGATTGGACTCCCCGCAGGTGTTATCAACATCGTAACAGGTAAGGGAAGTGTTATCGGCAACGAGATGGCCGGTTCGCCAAAGATCGACATCGTGAGCGTAACAGGTTCTGTAGGCGCTGGCGAGAGCATCATGGCTGCTGCTTCAAAGAACATCACAAAGGTTAGCCTTGAGCTTGGAGGCAAGGCTCCTGCCATCGTGATGAAGGATGCTGACCTGGAGCGTGCTGCACAGTGGATCGTTGACTCTCGTATCGGCAACAACGGACAGATCTGTAACAATGCCGAGCGTGTATACGTTCAGAAGGAGGTGAAGGAGGCATTCACAGAGATTCTGGTTAAGAAGATGGCAGCTGTCAAGGTGGGCGACGTATGCGCTGACGATAGCGTAGACATGGGTCCTCTGGTAGAAGCCCGCGCTCTGGAGAGTGTTTCTGAGAAGGTGGAGCGTGCTATCAAGCAGGGAGCAAAGCTGCTCTGCGGAGGTCACCGTGTAGGAGAGAAGGGCTACTTCTATGCAGCTACCGTCCTCGACAACTGTACTCAGGACATGGATATCATCCACGAGGAGACATTCGGCCCTGTTATCCCACTGGTGGAGTTCGACACCTTGGATCAGGCCATCGAGTGGGCCAATGACTGCGAGTACGGCTTGGCATCTTCAATCTTCACTAAGGACCTGAACGTAGCCGTTAAGGCATGCCGCGAACTGGAGTTTGGTGAGACATACATCAACCGCGAGCACTTCGAGGCTATTCAGGGTTTCCACGCTGGTGTGAAGAAGTCTGGTATCGGTGGTGCCGACGGAAAGCACGGCGTAGACGAGTATCTCGTTACCCACGTGACATACCTCGACACTTGGGAGGATATGTAACGCGACAATAAAAATCCCCGCCAGCTGGCGGGGATTTTTATTGTCTGTCTCGTTATCAGTCCAGATGGAAAACCTCCTGCAGAGGGATTGTCACAGGAGAGTTGTCGGGGTTGACATCCATGATGTCGGCCATCATGTCCCACCACTTCTGGGTTATCGGGTCTACATTCTCTGTATCCTGTGAGTTGCCTTCGCCCTCACACTCCTGATATCCGAAAAGGATATTGGTATCCTTATCCCAGTAGATACTGTAGTTGCTTACTCCACCATCCTTAATCATCTTGACCAGTTCGGGCCAGATAGCGGCATGGCGCTTCTCATACTCTTTCTCGCAGCCTGGTTTCAGCTGCATCTTGAATGCAAATCGTTTCATCGTAGTTTTACTGTTTTACTTTTTTTTCAGATATTTCGCCAGCGGACTGTTGTTGGCACGAAGTCCCTGGGCTACACTCTTGGCATTTGTCTTGGCTCCGAGGAGAGAGGTGTGGGTATGGTCATGATTGAAGTATTTCATGGCCTTCTCCTTCTTGCCGCACTTCTTGTCGAGGAAATCAGCAGTGATGTTGTGCAGGTCGACAAACTCTACGCCTGTCTCTTTTACCACCTCACGATACCACTTGCCGTATGTGTCGTTGCGGCGTTCTATCTTACCGTTCTCCCACTCGTTGCGAGGAGTCAGTGATACGAGAATCGGAGTAGCACCTTTCTCACGGACATCCTGAATGAACTTCTTCAGATACCAGCCAAACGAATAGACCACCTCATAGCTTCCTACGGCAGTATTCGACTTCAGCTTCTGGTCGATGACATTCTGCTTCGAGAGGTCTTCCTTTGCTGGCTTCATCTGGTACACATGACACGTATCCTTGGCTGTAGCGATAGCAGCACGGTATTTCGGCTTGTCGATGGCACCGATGTCGTTGTGCCCGAACTCGATGAGCACGAAGTCACCCGGCTTCAGTGAGTTGTACACTTTCTCCCATCTGCCCTCGTTGAGGTATGAGCGGCAGCTGCGGCCTGCCATAGCGGCGTTCACGATATCAATCTTCGTCTCGTCGAACACTGTATTGGCAACGGCTCCCCAGCCCCACATTCCGTCTTCATCCTTATCGGCATTCTTTACGGTACTGTCACCAGTGATGAACACTACTGGCTTACCTTCAGTACGGTTAAGGTCGTAGACTGGCAGACTCACATTTATCATCATCGCCTTCAGGGGATTCAGGGCAGGGTTATGGCTTGCCATCAGCCCTTCTGCTGCAGAGCGGGCATTCATCATCGCACCGAAACGGCTGGTATGAATCTTGTCGAGGAAGAAGTGATAGCTGGTCTTCCAAGGACCATAGGCATCGAGCTTCTTACCAGAGATCTCGTTGAGGTCGATAAACGGCACACCTTCTTCTGCCGCAACCTGCATCTGCCACTGGGTATGCTGCTTGCGTACTATCTTGCCATTATCATCGTAGGCATTGCGTGGTGTCAGCGACATCAGAATGGGATAACCGCCCTGAGCCCTGACATCGTTTATATACTTGCGCATATAGCCTCCGTAAGTGTAGACGGTCTCATGCTCGCCAGTCTCCTTGATAGTCACCTCAAGGGTGTCGTTACCCGTACCGGGAATACTTGCCCTGGCACGACCGGAGTCGTACGGACCGTTGTCGTTATGCCCGATAGAGATAATCACCCAGTCGCCTGGACGGATGGCCTGCTTGATGGGCTGCCACAGCTTATTATAGAAGGTGCGGCTGCTCATGCCGCCAAGAGCCTGGTTCTCAACCGTAATCTTCCTTGCATCGAAATACTCGTGGGCATAGTATCCCCATCCCCACTGGCCGTTATTACCATTGCCCAGCGTACCGGTGCGCATCGTGGAGTTACCTATGAGGAACAGCACTGGATTATTGCCTACTCTACTCGATCCCGGTACAGGGCGTGCAGTCATTGCCTTTGCAATACTGTCAGGGGTGTTGTCTACAACGCCATTAACATCTTTTGGAGCCTCAGCCACCTGAGCCTGCATGGTAGCGGCTACGGCAGCAAAAAGGACTGATATGATTCTCTTCATGTTATTGTGATTATAATTCTTCATCGAATGGTTCCGCACTCACACAACGGAGGTTCTTCTCCAGTTGAGCCGTTGAACTTGCACCTATGAGCACCGACGTGACGCCTCTCTGCTTGAGCACCCAGGCGAGAGCCATCTCTGCAAGGGTCTCACCACGGCTTGAGGCAACATCATTATATCTGCGCAGCTTCTGCAGCAACTCTGGTGTAAGAACCGACTCTTTCAGGAACTTTCCCTTCGACATGCGCGAGTCGGCTGGTATGCCGTTAAGATAACGGTCTGTCAGCAATCCCTGAGCCAGAGGTGAGAAGGCAATAAATCCCACACCTTTCTCCGCACAGAAATCGAGGATGCCTGTCTCCTGAGGCTTACGGTCGAGCATACTGAGACGTCCCTGATAGATGAGCAGGGGCACATCGTGAGCCTTCAGATAGTCGTAACCGAACTTCAGGGGCTCCAGAGGCCAGTTGGAGATACCTACGTAGAGAGCCTTGCCCTGTCGAACAATATCCACAAGAGCCTGCAGAGTCTCCTCCAACGGTGTCTCAGGGTCGTAGCGATGGCTGTAGAAGAGGTCCACATAGTCTATCTTCATTCGCTTCAGGCTCTGGTCGAGGCTTGCCATAAGATACTTACGGCTACCCCAGTTTCCATACGGCCCGGGCCACATATCATATCCCGCTTTAGATGAGATGAAAAGCTCATCACGATACGGACGGAAGTCCTCGTCCATCAGGCGCCCCATCGTCTCTTCTGCAGAGCCATAGACGGGTCCGTAGTTATTAGCCAGGTCGAAATGCGTGATACCATGATCGAACGCATAATGGGTTATCTCACGACTGCGCTCGTAGGGGTCGACACTTCCGAAGTTATGCCAAAAGCCCAGGCTCACCTTAGGTAGTAAGACACCTGAGCGCCCACAACGCTCATACTCCATACCATTGTCATAGCGGCCTTTGTCCGCAAAGTAGTTTTCCTTCATTAATAATTTGTTTTAGAAAATCGATGCAAAGATAGCGATTTTATTTTAAAAGTAATCAATTTTGTATGCTTTTAACAGTCAGCTCGTCGAGAACCACATGATTGTCGAGAGCATGGACTGTAATAGAGTGACTCCCTTTCTGCAGATGAATCTTTGTGTCACGTATAGCCTGAGCGCGAAGTACATTGTCTTTCCATCGTTCTGAACGGAAGGGTTCCTTCAACGAATATACAACCGGTTCACCACCATCGATGCTGACACTAAATCGCAAGTCACCGCTGTCAAGAGGATGTGTCGGTATGAGGGCTGTTGTCACGGTGTAGTCGCCCTCCACGTCGATATCCGCCTTGTAGGTCATGCTCCTGCCCTTGGGCAGTGAGATGGCATTCATGGAGTGACCGAGCATCTGTATGACATCCGCATTTCCCGATACCGGCACCACTCTTACGTCAACAGTCTTAACCTCTTCTCTCAGACGCCCACGGACATCTTCAAAAACAGGCAGCTTTCGCGGGGCTGCATCCATCAGACAGCGCCACTTGCCTCCACGCATCTCATTATACTGACGAGTGAGCGACTGGATCTCATCGTATGCCCGGCGGCTCTCTGCGGAGTCTGTGAGAATCTTGGTGCTCATAGCAGATGCAGCCCACACGGGATACTGGATGGCTGCGAAGAAGGCATCATACAGTTCTGGACGCACATAGGCCTTAGCCTCGATGATGCGAGCCTTGATGCACTCGAAGTCGGCCAGACGCCTTGCAGCCTCCTGACGGGAGAATTGCACATCGCCAACTGTGGAGAGGCCACGATGATATTTTTTCTTGTCGAGCTCCACCTGTGTGAATCCCATAAACTCCGGACGACGCTCGCCACAGAGACGATAGAACTGGAACATAGCAGGATAGAGCCGCTCGCCCGCCTCACTACCGAACTGACGACAGAGCCAGGAGCGGAGATGCTGTCCAAGCGAAGAACTGCTGACAGCGTTGATGTTCCAAGCCATGTCGAGGAAGAGTTCCAGGTCGTAGGCTGCCACTTTCGGATCGTGGACATTGGCAATCCAAAGCCTTCGGGCATTGTGGTCATACGCCTGACGCATCTCATTGTAGACAAGTCCGGGCTGTGTAGTCGTGAGCCAGAGATAATCGTGAGGACGCCCCCAATAAGAGAGGTGATAATACACTCCCGCACCTCCGCTGCGCTGCTGCTCGCGGGCATCAGAGAGACGGGTGATATACCCATAGTTGTCATCGCACCACATCAGGGTGACATAGTCCGGCACCTTGAGGCCCTTCTCATACAACTGCAGCACCTCTTTATACGGCACAAACATCTGCATCTGCTTTTCGGGTGCTCCGACGTACTTCACTATGAGCTGCTGCTGGTCGTCGATAACCTGCTGCAGGGCCTCGAACTTCTCCTGTTCAGTGGCATAGCCCTCCATCGAACTGTCGTGAATACCACGCATGCCAATAGTAAATATGTTATTACCGGATGTCTTTACTTCTTTAAGGCGCTCAATCCAATACTGTTGTACTGCCTCGCGATTGGTGCGATAGTTGAAGCGTCCTCGTTCGGATACATTCCACTCGCCTACATTGTTGCGCAAAAGCGGTTCACAGTGCGAGGTTCCTATGACGATGCCGCACGAGTCAGCAACAGCCTTGTTGCCTGGTGTAAGGAAGAATGCCTTTGTACCCTCGTGCATAGCAGGCCAGATGGCATTGGCACGCAGGCGCAGCAACAACTCGAATATCTTGCGATAAGTGCGGGGACCTATCTCCCCATTGGAGTTTGGCTCGAATGTATTGCAGCTCCAAGGACGGATACTCCAGTCTTCATCGTTGATAAAGATACCCCTATAGGCTACACTCGGGCTCTGCTCTGTGGTAAAGTCTCCGCTAAGCACCAGCCTGTCACGACGCTCAGGCACTATATCGCCCCACCATATCCAAGGCGAGACACCAGCCATGCGAGAGAGCTCCAGCAGTCCATATGCCATTCCCCTGCCATTTCCACCCTCTACGAAGATGCTTCCATTCTTTGTGTATATGCGGAAAGCGTCAGCAGGAAGAGTCTTTGACAACTGGCAGTTGACGACAGCCTTCTTGGATGCCACAGGCATCATTCCTGTTACCTGCAGCATATCATCCTTCCACATCGACAGTGCTGTACCAACCACGAGTTCCGCCTTCTTGGGAATATTGTAGGTCACCGGGTGCTGTCCGTCGAACCACACCACCTCACCGGCAGAAATAATGAGGGAACACTTCAGTACCAGGAATGTCAGTAATATCCTTTTCATTCAGCAATGTCTTTATATCTAAGAAGATAGGTATCATATTGAGTCTCGAAGGGACGGAATGGAGTCGGTACCTCAGAAGCAGGAACAAACATACTACGGAGCACGTCAGGTATCACGTCGGATTTGATATAATAGCTCCTGAATGTAGCCCCGACAGGCTTATCACCCTTCCTCCACCCCGGGAAGCGTGTCTTGGCGGACTTAGGTCCCTGTCCGCTGACAGCAGCATTTACAGTAAGCACGATACCGCGATCTGTCTGTTCAAAATTCAATGATAGCGAGTCGCCTGTGATCAGGAGGCCATTGCCGTCTTTGTCTGAGAGGAAGGCAGCATCGATGCCGCTGTGATTGCCCTCAAAGTAGAGGTCGCCCATCTGCTTCGCCCAGAAGCCATAACGGTTGGCCTGATAACGGCCAGGATAGCTGGCGAACGGGCCGTAGCCCATCCATTGTACACGGTCGATAGCAGGGTTGAGCAGATAGGCAAGTCCCAACTCCGAGCGGAACACATCAGCTGTATCGGGCGAGAGAGTGAATGTCACTTCCTCTCCACCTTCTATATAACTGCTTTGTACATCTGCCTTCACCTGGTTATTTTCTATTGGCAGCAGGTATTTCTGAGGCAGGCGTCCCTTCTGAGTAAGACACTCACCCATCGTGGGCTTTCGTCCTGTACGAACCAGTTGTTCATTGGCCATTACTGATCCGCTACCATGACCTGTCCATTCTATCTGGGGCTTGTTGAGTACAAACGACTGATGGAGGAATGTATGGCCTTGAGCATCCTCTATGTCAAACTGCAGGATACTGACTCCTGTCTGTCTGGGAAGATTCAGCGTATAGGCAACAGAAGAACGCGGGGCGCAGTCAGGACTAAAGGCACCGCGCATCACCGTATCGCGGTCGTTTGTCAGCGTCCAATGGAAAGTGACATTATCCTTCAGATTAAGGAAATCATACCTGTTAACCACCTCACACTTCACGCCCCATTGCGCATTATGCATTGTGCATTGAGCATTCTTAACTAACGCCCTCGCATAGTTATGCTGCAGTTCGTAATAGTTAGGCAAAGGAGTGCGGTCGGCATAGAGCAGGCCGTCGGTACCTTTGTTGCCAAACATCTCAAAGCCTCCATCCTTAGACGTGAATACTCGCTCCTCATAGCCAAATCTGTCTTTTTGTGTCTCACGGAAAGGCATTCCCTGATCTGCCCACTCCCAGACCGAGCCTCCGGCTATGCAGGGGGTGCGCTCGATTATCTCCCACTGCCGGTCGTGATCCTCAAGGGAGATACCAAGAGTATGACAGTACTCCGTAAAGATTACCGGACGGTCTGCCCGCTGATAGAAATCACCAATCTGCGAAGTCGAAGGATAATGAGGCGTGTATATATCTGCCACCTTTGGGAAATTATAATTGAAACGGCGGAAATAGCTTCCTACCTGAGGATAACATACAGGTCGATTAGTATCCAACTCACGTTTCACGTAATCTCCTAGTCTAACGCAGATATCCGTCAAAGGATTCTCATTTCCCAAGCTCCATATCAGGACTGAGGGATGGTTCTTGTCACGGCGTATGGTAGCCTGTGCGCGTTGTTGCAACACAGGATAGAACGTGGAATCAGACAGGTTCTTGTCGCCATAGCCAAAAGGCACCTCGTCGACGATGTAAAAACCGAGAGAGTCAGCCAGTTCGTAGAAGCGTGGCTCACGAGGATAGTGCGAAGTGCGGATATAATTGACGGACGCTTCCTTCATCAGTTTCATGTCTCGGAGTATGCTGGCTTCGCTAATAACCTTCACTGTCACGGGGTCAGTGCTGTGAGCGTTGACACCACGCAATTTGAATGGTCTGCCGTTGAGTTTCAGGACATTACCTTCAACCGTCAGTTCACGGAAGCCGAACCTATGTTCAAATGTCTGAAGGGGTTTGCCCTTTTGCAGAAGCATGGTTCTTAACTTATATAAATAAGGTGTCTCTGCTGTCCAAAGGTTTGGTTGCGTCACCTTCAAGCACTCTCCTTTACCCTCTGCGACCTTATTACCCATAGCGTCAAGAATGCAATGCTGTATTATTACGCCCTTGCCAGCATTGGCGACATCTGTCTTGACTGTTACCTCGCCATTGTTCCTGGTGCTAATGGTCAGGTCTTTCAGGTGAGTCTTGGGAACTGCCATCAGTGTGACATCTCGGAAGATGCCGTTTGGTGCCCAGTCGTCATTATAGTCGAAGTCACTTCCCCTGAATTGAGAGATGACACGCATTGCCAGCTCCTGTCGTACTGCTTTCTTATTAATAAAAGGTGTGATGTCAAACATCGCAGTATTATAGCCAGAGTGCCAGGAGCCGACCGACTTACCGTTTATCCACAGATCGTAGCCATAGAGCACGCCGTCCAACCGGATTACAATATTCTGCCCTTTCCAGGCATCAGGCACAATGAATGTCGTGCGGTAATAGCCTGTCAGAGGCAGAGCCTTGTCATAGCTTGGCTTACAGAAGCCATATTGCTCCCAGCAACCTGGTACGGGGATTCTTCCCCAAGTATCGTCTGCTTCAGGCACTCTCCTGTCGTCAGTAATGCCATCTATCACTTTCAGGCTCCATTCACCGTTCAGACTCATCTTCATCTGCGGGTCTGTAACGGGCAGCACTCCGTCGAAAGCATCCCTGACCTGCGCCTCAACACCGATGACGAGCAGCGCAAGGGATATTATGCTCACAAGCTTTTTATTCATCACAGTTTCTTGTATTTGAGGTCAATCTTTGTATACTTATGGTCTTTGTTCCAATGCTCGAAGAGTCCGAGATTTTTCTCCAGCGGCTTACCTTCCTGCTTATAGACCGTCCCACTGGGGGGATTGGGGATAGAGGCAGCCTCGCGAAGATATTCATCACAGTAATTCAGGCTGCCGAACTCAGGCCATTCACCGATGATGATGTCCATACCAACGGCATCGCAGGCCACCTCGTCCTGAGAGACAATAAGCGAGCAGGCCCAGTCACCGTTAAACGGCTCTTTCATCCACTTCGGGTTGGGAGCACCGTTGACATCACGAGATCCGTATGTTCCGTCGATAATGAACAGCAGGGCTTTCTGACCCATATTCCTGTGGCTCATCCAGTCTACGAACGTCTTATATCCGGGCTTGCCGTGACGCTTGTCCTGACTGACATTGTTATGTGCATTCTGTCGCCAGAGCAGATGGATATCCGTTGCCCCATACCAGTTCTTTGTGGTCAGTGTGACACCCGGTCCGTTGTGTGTCTTCAGCAAGGCGGAGTTGATGAGGTAGTCGGCATCGACGATACATTTGGCCAGGCCACGGGCCATCTTGCCGTTATCTACGGAATATGCTATCTGCTCAGGGTAGTACTCACACTTCTCTCGTCCGTCACCCCCGATATTGTCAATCATGCGCACCAGCGGGAACTCCCTGTGAATCTTATTGAAGATGCTGTCGGTAATTGCGCGGCTGGGCTCACAGATCACAATATCCTGCTGACGCACGCCGCCTTCACGAACCATTGAGCGCACCAGTGCCAATGTCACGAAAGGCGAGGAGTTGAGTTCTATTGTGTCGTGATGGGTAATAGCATTGTTCAGGTTCAGCTTCACTGCGATCATCTCGCCTTTCTTATATCCGCGATTACCTCGCCCGTGGGTCTTGTTGAAGTGCTTGAAAAGAGCCTTCCATGCTTTCTGGGGAGTAGGCTCACCAGTAAGTTGCATCACAGCCTCGGGAATCATTGCATCTGCCTTACCCTGGTCGTTCCACCGGTCTTCCACCCAAAGGCCTGTCTTACCGTCCCACTTGGCAACACCGGGCGAATGAACCCAAGCCACACGTCCCGGATGAATACCCCTGCCCTCTCCGACAGGCTCGTTGGGACCGGCAAAGAGTTTCGGAGCCTGAGGATTGAACTCTCCGAAGAACAAGCGGTCGCGGTTTACCGGTTCGTCAAGAAGCTGTATAGTTGTGGATGGACCCAGGTCGGGATCTTTCCATGACTTAAGCTGCCAGACGAGTTTACCATTCTTGTCTACCTCTATCGCCTGTACAGGTGCATTAAGGGTATCCATCGGGGTCTTGTTCCACTCGTTGTACCAGTTATTGATGATATGCCCGCCATTTTTCAGCCTGACAGTCTTTTGCGGCTGGGTAACGCCATAAGCGGTAGTGTTAAGTTCCCAGACGGTCTGTCCCTGACGGTTGATTTCCTGAATATGTCCCTTACGCCCCGTGATGAGGAGGTTGCCCGTCTTTGGCATCTCCTGCACGGACCAAGGCAGGAATCCCGACCACCTGTCCACTTCTTTCCCCTCACTATTAAACTCATGTATACAGCCCATTGCCATGTTTGCCACGAGGAGAGTGCCTCGCGACGACAGGCGTGCATTGCGGAACTGTCCGTGAACAGACCCTTTTTCATTGATAGGCAGTTCGAACTCACGGACGATACGGCAAGAAGGGATCTCCATCACCACAGCTTTTGCCGGTTTGCCATTCTGCACGAATACTACATGCGTCCTGCCTATCGGCTGGATAGTATGGATCTCTGTTCCGGAAGGAGCAGCATAGCTCCATACAGTCTCACTATTTTGGGTAACTTCTGCAATGCCATACTGATGCGCTACAAGTATATTCCCGTCACTCATGAGCACAGCATCGCTTATCTCGCCCTTCTTCAATTTATCCTGATATGCCCAGCCGACCTGTCCTTCCTTCACGATGAACATCCTGCGCTGCTTGCTCTGTCCGGCATAAAAGAAATTATGCCGCGACAGGTTATTCTCTACTGTTTCCTGGGCAAGAGTACTGCCAAGAATCGCCAAGACAAGACTAATAGATAATAAAATTCTCTTCATACTATTCCTATTCTATAATAAGTTGATTCTTTACGTCGTCAAGTATGATATCCGGGCGCTCATCAGCTTGCAGCAGTTCAAACTTCACGTTCTGAAGGCGAAGTCCGTCCACGTGACGGGCAAAGAGTCCGTAGGCTGGTGTAGGTCCTGCCCAGCGAGGCTCGGGATAGTTTGTGCCCTGCTCGCGATATGGCTTGTCCACCTTCTTCCCTCCGCCGCGATACTGGATGCGTATGTTGCTGAGCGTGACATTGCGGATTGGCTCACCTGCCATTCCGGTGATAATGATACCAGCCAGGGAATCACAGTCATCGGCTATAACATTATTAATATATATATCACGTGCAGAAGAAGGCCGTGTCACCTCCTTAGGGCCTCGGTTACGACAACCTGTAGTTATGTATATCGGATAATGATGAACATGACTCAGGGAGATATTCGTCACAACGATATTCTCCATACGGCCTTGGTCTACCTCCTCGAAGGCCAAACCGCTACTCCACATACAAGTACAGTTCGAGATAGTGATATTACGGTATCCGCCATTCGACTCCGTACCGAGTTTTATTCGTCCGCAAACCCAGTTCACCTTTTCAGGGATATACTCCCCACTAAGGAAGGTGCCCAGCTTATAGCCTGTCACGATACAGTTTGTTATAAGGATATGCTCACAGAGCACGGCTTTCTTAAGGGCATAGGAGCTTTTCAGTACTATGGCATCGTCGTTGGGGGTGTTGACCTTCGTATTGCTTACCGTAAAGTACTTGCAACAGTCGATGTCAATACCGTCGCGATTAGTGTCTATTGTCACGTTATCAATAGTGCCGATGTCACATCCTGTAACGATTATAGCGAAGTGTCCGCCCCTGAATATCGTTATGTCGCGTATGGTGACGTTACGGCATAGCTTCAAGGCAATAGCCTTGTCGCCCGTACCGATACTGCCTCCTTCAACATTACCTGCTTTCTCCGTGTCATGCCGCGTCAAGCCCTCACCATCTATCATTCCACGACCTGTGATACTGATGTTCTGCTGACCCTCTGCCCATATCAGGCTATTATGGAAATATGTATGTCCCCCATCCTGATACTCTGGGAATCCACCGAAGGACTCACTCTCGTCGTAGGCTTTCATCTCAGCAGGCGCTGCCAGTATCTTTGCACCTGTCATCAGATGCAGGTCTACATTATTCTTCAACCGGATACTTCCACAGAGATATGTTCCTGCAGGCAGTACCACCTGCCCGCCACCATTACTGGTTGCTGCATCTATCGCCTTGTTGATTGCAATATGGTCGAGGGCCTTGCCATCTCCCTTGGCACCATAATCCATGACATTATAGACATTTGCCACACCCTGTAGGCTGGTAAAAAAAGCCATCAATACAAAAATCAGTTTTTTATTCTTCATTTGCTCAGTAATTAGTTTGGTGCAAAGATAAGTATAATCCGTCATTTTCCCAACATATATAATACGAAAAAAAACATTTTAGTTCAAAATCAGGAAAAAAATCAGCAACAAATGCTTTATTTCGCAGATAATTGTTATTTTTGCACCAAACTAATTACTAAACGAATGAAAAAGAAACGTTTTTTAAGCATTCTGACTTTGGCTCTTGTATGCATTACAGCAGGAGCAGTTGACCGCGTAAAGAAGAATTTCAATTCCGGGTGGCGCCTTGCGGTCGGTGATTTCAAAGAGGCATCAGCACCTCATTTTGACGACAGCAGATGGCAGCAGGTGACTCTGCCGTATGCCTTCAATGGCGACGAAGCCTTCCGCAAGGATATCGTCGACCTTACCGACACCATTTCCTGGTATCGCAAGACATTCCAGATGTCTGATATTACCGGCAAGAAAGTATTCATCGAGTTCGAAGGTGTCCGTCAGGGAGGCGATTTCTATATCAACGGACATCATCTGGGATACAGCGAGAACGGCGTGATGGCATGTGGCTTCGACCTCACCCCATACATTAAGGATGGCGAGAATGTTATTGCTGTGCGCTGTGACAACAGCTGGACCTACCGGTCAAGGAAGCACGAAAGCCGATACCAGTGGAACGACCGGAACTTCAACGCTAACTACGGTGGCATCCCCAAGAACGTATATCTGCACATCACAGGCAAGCTCTATCAGACTCTGCCGCTATATAGCAACCTCGGAACTACCGGCACTTATGTCTATGCCACAGACTTCGACATAGCAGCCCGTAAGGCTGTGATACACGTGGAGTCGCAGGTACGCAACGAGGACTCCAAAGCCCGGACATTCCGTCTCTTTGCCCGAATCATCAATGCCAACGACTACGTTTCCGCTATCATACCAGGTGAGAGTGTTACACTTCAGCCTGGAGAGACACGTACGGTAAGCATCAAGAGAGAACTCAGCGGTCTGCATTTCTGGTCGTGGGGATACGGCTATCTGTATACCGTCAAGACCTATCTGGCAGAGAACGGTGCTGACGCCAGACCAATGGACCTCGGTACTAAGGATGACCAGGTCGTCATCCGCACTGGTTTCCGTAAGACGAAGTTCGGAGAGGGCAAGATATGGCTCAATGACCGAGTCCTGATGATGCACGGCTATGCCCAGCGCACCTCAAACGAGTGGCCCGGTGTGGGAATCTCAGTTCCTGCCTGGCTCAGCGACTATTCCAATGACCTGATGGTGAAGTCGAACGGCAACCTCGTAAGATGGATGCACGTGACACCCTGGAAACAGGATATCGAGTCGTGCGACCGTGTGGGACTCATCCAGGCAATGCCTGCAGGCGATGCAGAGAAAGATGTCACAGGTCCTCGTTGGAACCAGCGCACCGAACTGATGCGTGATGCCATTATCTACAACCGCAACAACCCGTCGATTCTCTTCTACGAATGCGGCAATGAGAGTATTAGCCGGGAGCATATGATTGAGATGAAGCAGATACGCGATGAATTTGACCCGTATGGAGGACGTGCCATCGGCAGCCGTGAGATGCTGGACATCAATGAGGCAGAATATGGCGGAGAGATGCTGTATATCAACAAGTCGAAGAAGCATCCGATGTGGGCGATGGAATATTGCCGCGACGAAGGTCTCCGCAAATACTGGGACGAGCAGAGCTACCCATACCATAAGGAAGGCGACGGACCGCTGTATCGCGGTAAGCCTGCCCTTGACTACAATCACAACATGGATCAGTTCGCCATAGAGATGGTACGCCGCTGGTATGACTACTACATGGAGCGTCCGGGAACTGGCACCCGTGTCAGCAGCGGCGGTGTGAAAATCGTGTTCTCTGATACCAACACCCATCATCGCGGCGAGTCAAACTATCGCACCAGTGGTGTCACCGATGCCATGCGAATCCCCAAGGACGCATTCTATGTGCATCAGGTGATGTGGAACGGCTGGGTGGAGCCGGAGAATCAGCAGACATACATTATAGGCCACTGGAACTATCCCGCAGGAACGATTAAGCCAATCTACGTCGTTTCTACAGCTGACTCTGTTGAGCTATTCGTAAACGGCAAGAGTCTCGGCAAGGGAGCACAGAGCTACCGCTATCTCCACACATTCAATAATGTGGCTTACGAGCCGGGCACCATCGAAGCTGTGGGCTCCGACGGAAGCAGATACAAGATGGAGACAGCAGGAGAGCCTTTCGCACTGAAGCTTACTGCCATAGAGAATCCAGAAGGGATGAAGGCTGACGGTGCTGACATGACCCTCTTCGAGGTAGAAGTAGTCGACAAGCAAGGTCGCCGCTGTCCTCTTGACAACCGCATGGTCTCCTTCACCCTCTGGGGAGAGGGCAAGTGGATAGGAGGCATCGGCACCCGTAATAATCAGGAGCTGCAGCGTCCCGACGACAATCGTCCGGCAGGCCTGCTTGATGCGGCAGCAACGAAAAACGTGTCCGACAACTATGTCGGTGCGATGACTCTTCCTGTGGAGTGTGGCGTCAACAGAGTCCTGGTCCGTTCTACAGTCAATCCCGGCAGCATACATCTTGGTGCGTATGCCGATGGACTTCGCACTGCCTACATCGAGACGAAGAGTGAAAAAGTGAACAGCGAGGACTATATGCCACAGCTCTCACTTAAGCCACGCCTCGACAGGGGAGAGACACCCCTTACGCCTTCATATACAGAGAAGGCCCGTGAAGTCAGTATCATATCAGCCAAAGCAGGTTTCGACACGGAGCATGCTGCCAGAAGCTATGATGACAATGAACTCTCGGAATGGAAGAATGACGGAAGGCCATCTACAGCGTGGATTACCTATCGCCTGGCGAAGAAAACGGTAATAGACGACATCTGCATGAAGCTCACCGGCTGGCGCCTGCGCAGCTATCCCCTTGAGATATATGCAGGGAGACAACTGATATGGAGCGGAGAGACAGAGCGCAGTCTGGGTTATATCCACCTCAAGCCGACAAAGGCAGTAAAGACTAATGAAATCTCCATCCGTCTTAAAGGCGCAGGTAAGGACAAGGATGCATTTGGCGGTATCGTAGAAGTGGCAGAGCCAGCAGCCGGTGAACTTGACCTCTTCAAAGCCAAGAACGGAGGTGACACAAAGAGTGAACTTAGAATAGTAGAAATTGAATTTCTTGAGAAACTGAAATAGACATGGTCAGAGACCTTATATCCTTGCTTTTAGCAGCATTTTGTACAACAGGCGCACAGGCCGTTGAGTCAGGCCTGTCCAGCCGTATGTTCAAGAAATACTGGTCTGTGGAATCCGAGGCACCAGATTACAAACTCGCCTTCCGGGGCGACACCTGTGAGATATTGTCTCCCAAGGGACTCACCCTCTGGCGGAAGGAGAAGATACGACAGGGAACAACAGTGGAGTATGACGCATGCGTTGTAGACGAGGGGAAGGCAGGTGACCGTCTCAGTGACTTGAATGCCTTCTGGCTCGCCTCTGACCCCAAGGCAAAGGATATATGGACAAGAGCCGGATGGCGTAGCGGTATCTTCCTCAGATGCTATACACTGCAGATGTATTATCTGGGCTATGGCGGTAACCATAACTCCACCACCCGTTTCCGCCGCTACAGTGGTGACGAGGCTGGTGTGGAAGATGCTGCCAAGCGTCCTGCCATATTAAAGGAATACACCGACAAGGCTCACCTTCTGAAGCCCAACCACTGGTATCACGTCAAGATTGAGAGCTCAGTCACAGGCCGTACAAGATTCTATATCGACGGGGAATGCATTGTCGACTATCTTGACCCGGCACCTCTGAAAGAAGGCTGGTTCGGTTTCCGCACCACTCTCTCCAGAACCCGGATTACTAACTTCAAGACGTACCAAAGCCCGACTTATTCCCACTCAACAACCGGTGTACCACTGCATTGGGTCGAGACTCCGGGTGACAAATCCCACGAGTCGGCTGGCGAGCTCAAAGCATCTGTCCCGGTAAATTTCGGAGTACCCTTTGCCCAGGGTGAGTTGAAAGACGTTACAACGCTGGCTCTTACAGACAACACACCGGCAGACGTATGGGTAAATGCCACTTGGCCCGACGGTTCTGTGAAATGGGCTGGTATAGCAGCAGTGGTATCTCATCCTGCAGAATATTCCGTGATTACAGAAAAGAAGAAATCCCGGAAGGCATCCTTCATAGCTACAGAAGGCACGAACAGCATCACCATTAATACCGGCAGCATTACAGCGACTGTTCCCAAGAGTGGTACACATCTCTTCGACAGTCTGTGCATAAACGGCAAGCGGATAGCAGGAGCAGCCACGCTTGTCGCCTCTACAGATAATGAGAGATTTACCTCAAGGCTTACAAAAGCAGAAGTGGAGCGTTCGGGTGCTGTCTCTGCCGTGGTAAAGCTTCAAGGAGTGCATTCCTCGTCTGCAGGACGGGATTGGCTGCCATTCATTGTGAGAATGTATTTCTATAAAGGAAGCGAGCAGATACGCCTCGTACATACATTTATATATAATGGGGATGAGCATAAGGATATCATCCGAAGCCTTGGCGTACGTTTTAATGTTCCTATGAGAGAGGCTGTTTACAACCGCCATATTGCCTTCGCTACTGAGAATGGTATATGGACAGAGCCAGTCCAGCCGCTCGAAGGACGAAGGAATCTTGTCGTAAATAGAGACAGAAACAGGAATCTCCAGGCTGAGCAGATGGAAGGTCTGCCCGTACCCGACTACGAATCATTCGACGAAAGGAACCGCCTGCTCCTCGACAACTGGGCACAATGGGACAGCTACCGCCTGTCGCAGCTTACCGACAATTCCTGGTCCATACGTAAGCGGGCAACATCGCAAAGTCCCTGGATAGGCACTCTCACTGGCACCCGCGCCCCAGGTTTCACCTTCGTTGGTGACGTTAGCGGAGGTCTCGGAGTATGCCTGAAGGATTTCTGGCAGGCATATCCTTCAACGATCGAAGTCGACAAAGCCAGAAGCAACGAGGCAGAACTTACGATGTGGCTATGGAGCCCGGAGGCAGAAGCCATGAACCTGTGCCACTACGACACCATACCACATAACCTGCTTGCCAGCTATGAGGACGTACAGGAAGGCATGAGCACCCCATACGGCATCGCACGGACCAGCACGATGACTCTCATGGCATTCGACAGACATCCTGGAAGAAAAGGCCTTGACGAGTCGGCTCGGCTTATGGCTACCGATTACCATCTGCTGCCCACTCCGGAGTATCTCCACGAGAAGCGTGCCTTCGGTATCTGGTCGCTGCCAAAGAACTCTTCCGACAAGGTGGAGCAACGCCTTGAAAGCTATATAAGGGCTTATCAGGACTATATAGAGCGGTACAAGTGGTATGGTTTCTGGAACTACGGAGACATTATGCACACCTTCGACGACGAGCGTCAGGAATGGCGATACGACGTTGGCGGTTACGCATGGGACAATACCGAACTGGCCACCCCGATGTGGCTCTGGTACAACTTCCTCCGCACAGGTCGTCAGGACATCTGGCGTATGGCAGAGGCGATGACCCGTCACTGTAGTGAGGTAGACACCTATCATATTGGACCCTTTGCACCTCTCGGAAGCCGTCATAACGTGACCCACTGGGGATGCGGAGCCAAGGAGGCACGTATCAGCCAGGCAGCATTCAACCGTTTCTACTATTATCTGACAACTGACGAGCGCACCGGTGACCTGATGCGGGAGCAGACGGATGCAGACATCCTGCTCTATCACCTTGACCCGATGCGACTTGCAGAGCCAAGAAGCAAGTATCCCTGCAATGCCCCGGCACGTCTGCGCATCGGTCCTGACTGGCTGGCTTACGCAGGCAACTGGATGACGGAATGGGAGCGCTTCGGTACAGAGAAATACCGCGACAAGATCGTAAAGGGTCTGCAGTCCATCGCTGCCCTGCCCGACGGTATCTTCACCGGCAATCTCGCCAAGGGCTATGACCCCGCCACCGGAGAGATAACCTATGACGGTGACCCTGCTGTGCGCAGTACCAACCACCTGATGACAATCATGGGAGGTTTTGAGGTCATGAACGAGCTCTTTATGATGCTCGACAGTCGCGATTCCAAGTTCCCGGCCTGCTGGCTCGACTTTGCCCGTCGCTACAAGCAGATGGCACTCGAGATCCGCAACAGCGAATTCCCTGTCCGTCGCCTGGAGTCATACGCTGCCTGGATGGACCGTGATCCTAAGCGCACTGCATCGGTATGGGATGCCCTCTGGAAGCATGGTGACAATACATCAAACACTAACGACGCAGCTCTCTGGAGCCTTGACGCAATATATATGCTTGAGGTATTACAATAGCAAAAAAAATAAAAATTGTTCGTTTTTTGATAAAATTATGCCTAATAGGATGCATTTTAATAAATATTATTTTATTATATCAAAACAATTTTGTATTTTTGCAGCCGTAAACTACTGAGAAGAGAACTAATTTTATAACTAATTAAATAAATTGTATGATCAAACAAAGGTTTTTCAAAGGTAAGGCCATACCTTTTGCTGTCGCAATGTCAGCATTACTGTTTGCGCCCTCTGCCGGAGTGCTTTCTGCCCGTGCCGCCGTTCAGGACGTACAGCAGGAGGAGAGCATCAAAGGTACGGTAGTTGATCAGTCGGGTGAGACCATTATCGGAGCAAGTGTCCTTGTTGTCGGTGCCAAGACCGCAACAGGAACGGTGACAGACTTTGACGGAAACTTCACACTCAAGGTGAAGCCCGGTACTCAGTTGAAGATCTCTTATGTAGGCTACAAGGATGCTCTTGTAAAGGCAGCCAACGGCATGAAGGTCACCCTCGAGGAAGAGGCAACGATGCTTCAGGCCGTAGAAATCGTGGCTTATGGTGTTCAGAAGAAGGTGACGGTGACAGGTGCCCTTTCGTCTGTAAAGGCAGAGGATTTGGTGCGCACGCCAGTATCTTCAGTAAACAACGTGCTTGCCGGTCAGCTCTCCGGTGTGACCACTGTGCAGTATTCTGGTGAGCCTGGTAGCGATGCTGCCAGCATCTTTGTTCGTGGTAAAGCCACATGGGTAGACGCCAACCCACTCATCCAGGTAGACGGTGTAGAACGTGACATGTGGGATATCGACCCTAATGAAATAGAGAGCATTACAGTTCTGAAAGATGCTTCTGCAACAGCCGTATTCGGTGTGCGTGGTGCTAACGGCGTTATTCTGATTACCACAAAGCGCGGTACAGAAGGAAAAGCCAAGATTTCAGGAAGCATATCCTTCTCAGCAATGACCCCTACTAAGATGGTTGAGATGGCAAACTCTTATGAATATGCAAAATTCTACAACCAGATGCGAGCTAATGATGGTCAGGTTCCAACCTTCACAGATTATGTCATCAACAGGTTTGCAGACGGAAGCGACCCTATCCGTTTTCCGAGCATGGATTGGGCTGACTATATCATGAAGGATGTTACACTCCAGCAGCAGCACAACATCAACATTTCCGGTGGAAACAAGAAAGTAAGATATTTTATTTCTGCCGGTATGTTCACCCAAGATGGTTTGTTCGAACAGTTTGATGCTGACTTTGACTACGGTTATCAGTATCAGCGTTTCAACTATCGTGCCAATATCGACCTGAATGTTACAAAGACAACACTGCTCAGTCTGAATGCTTCAGGTAAAGTCGACGACAAGTCGTCACCTGTCACTGGTCAGGGTTCGAGCGGTATGATTAAAGCCATTTATCAGGCAACTCCATTTGTAAGCCCTGGCATTGTAGATGGACGATACATTATCAACTCCGCATCCATGACAGACAACCTTTCCGGCAACACAGAAAACATGCTTCCTTTCATAGGTTCTTCACCTATGACATATTATGCATATCAGCCAGGAGCCTATCAGGATAATGCAAACAAACTGAGCTTCGACCTTATCCTCGACCAGAAACTTGACTTTATCACCAAGGGTCTGTCTGCAAAACTAAAAGGATCGTATAACAGTAATTTTTCTTCTCGTCGTACAATCAGAAGAGAGGTAGCCAACTACACTCCTATACTTCAGGCTGACGGTGAGACGATACTCTATCGCAAGAATGCAGAAACCACACCACCAACATACTCCACATCTGTTGGTGGTCACGGACGTAACTGGTATGTCGAAGGTTCTATTAACTATAGCCGAGCTTTCGGCAAGCACACTGTATCAGCACTTGCTCTTTACAACCAGAGTAAGGAATATTATATCAGCGGAGCATACTCTGATATCCCTAGAACATACGTTGGACTTGTAGGACGTGTAACTTACGACTGGAACAACCGCTATATTGCAGAGTTTAATATTGGATACAACGGTTCTGAGAACTTTGCTCCGGGCAAGCGTTTCGGAACATTCCCCGCTGGATCTGTAGGATGGGTAATCAGCGATGAGTCATTCTTCAAACCGCTTAAGAGCGTGTTCAGCTTCATGAAGCTACGTGCCTCATGGGGACTTGTAGGTAACGATAAGATTGGTGGTAATCGTTTCATGTATGTGCCAGACCCGTATTTTGTAAACACGACAGCCTTGGCTGAACGTGTCGGTGGTCCAAATGAAGCTGACAAGAACCCATACGCCTATGACTTCGGTGTAGAAAACGGAACTGTGACAAAAGGTGCTGTTGAGGCAACGAAGAACAATCCTAATGTATCATGGGAAACAGCATTCAAGCAGGACTATGGTATCGACGTAAACTTCCTTGACGACCGTCTGCGTGGAGTATTTGACTACTTCATCGAGAAGCGAAAGGACATTCTTCTCCAGGACCTTACTGCTCCATCAATTCTCGGATTTACCGTTCCTTACAGTAACCTTGGTGAAGTAAAGAGCTGGGGGTGGGAAGCTTCACTTAACTGGAACGACAAGATTGGCAAGGACTTCCGTTACTGGGCAAAGTTCAATCTTTCATACAACCAGAATGAAATTATAGAGAAGTTTGAGGCTCCACAGGCTTATGAATATATGTATGAGCGCGGAAAGCGAATTGGTTCACGTTCGCTGTATCAGTTCTGGAAATACTACTATCAAGGTGCTGAGGCAGACTACGAGAAAGAGTTTGGCTCACCATTCCCAAAGCAGATCGTCGGTACGCTCGAGCCAGGAGATGCAGTATTCGTAGACCTTAACAAAGACGGAAAGATTGACGGAAACGACAAATTCCGCGGTAATGCCTTTACTGATGATCCTGAATACATAGCTGGTTTGACTATAGGATGCCAGTGGAAGGGTTGGTCGTTTAACACTCAGATGACTGCTGCATGGAATGTCAGCCGTGTTATCTCCGACGTATTCCGCCGTCCATTCCAGGCTGCCAGCACCAATACTGATGGTGGTCTTCTGAAATATCATCTTGATCACACCTGGACTGTTGACAATCCTTCTCAGGATTCAGAGTATCCACGTGCATCATGGCTTAATGCTGATCAGAACTATGCTGAGAGTACTCTGTATGAGAAAAAATCACAATATTTCCGTGTGAAGACCATACAGTTGGCATATGATTTCAACTTCCCAGGAATGAAGAAACTGGGGCTTTCTCAGCTACAGTTAGCACTCAGTGCATACAACCTACTTACCTTCTCTCCATATCTCTGGGGAGATCCTGAAACTCGTGCAAGCAACGCTCCATCTTACCCACTACAGCGTTCTTATACTGCCAGTCTAAAGGTTGGTTTCTAATGTCAAATGGTAAAAAAAAGAATATTTTATGAAACTTAAGCATATATTTTTCACTTCCGCAACCGCTCTGATGTATGCAGCTGCCTTTACAGCTTGTACAGACGAAATAAAGGTTGGCGACAGCTTTGTGGAAAAGGCACCTGGAGGAACGGTAACCATCGATACCGTCTTCAATAGTGCCGAATATACACGTCAGTTCTTGACGGGTATATATGGAATGCAGTATTACGGACTGCCATTCACAGGTCAGAGTGCAGCTCCTGTAAGCCAGAACAACTATCAGGGAAAGCTTGATGCCCTCACAGACTGCTATCAGATTCACTGGAATGGTACAGCTATTTTCAATAATTACTATAGCAATACGCTTTCTGCTAATGACGATGCACTGATTGCATTCACCAATGATAAGGTTTGGACAGCCGTACGCCAGTCCTACCTCTTGCTCGACAATATAGACCGTGTGCCAGGACTGTCTGATGCAGAGAAGAAGAGCATCATCGCACAGACCAAGTGCCTTATAGCATCCCGTTATTTCGACCTGTTCAGCGTATATGGAGGTCTTCCAATAGTCGACAAGTCATACACAGGTACCGAAGGCGACTATACCAATCTCAAGCGCGGTACAATAGACGAAACTGTAGAGTTCATGGTGAAACTGCTCGACGAGGCAATTCCTGACCTCCGTTGGGCATGGGACGGTAACACCACTGATACCGATGCCTACAACAACACAGGCCGCTGGACTGCCGCTGGTGCACGTGCCCTTAAAGCAAAGATTCTGCTTTTTGCAGCATCACCACTCTTTAATGCTGACCAGCCATACTTTGGTAACACCACAGATGCAGAGAAAGAACATCTTGTATGGTACGGTGACTTCCAGCAGTCACGCTGGGAGCGTGCAGAACAGGCTTGCCGCGATTTCTTTACTGCCAACGGTGAGCCAGACCCAAGCAGTCTGACTTTAGGGACAGCAGGTAAGTTCTACCAGCTTAACCAGCCTACAGAGAATTCTGCCGATGCTTATCGTCAGGCTTACCGCATGGGCTACATCTATCAAGGCAGTAAGGAAGTGATTCATTCCACTCGTGTGTCTACTATCTATGGAACTCAGGGTACTTATGCTTGGTGGAACTGGGTAGGCATCGGACGAAACTCTTATTGTCCTACAGTGGAATATGTAGAGATGTTCCCATGGGCGTCAGGAGAGCCTTTCGTATGGGAGAAAGCTCCAGAATATGCTCTGGTCAACTCTGCTAACCAGAGACTGGATGCTGACGGTCAGCTGTTCTATAGCCCTGTCAAGAAGTCTGGTCGCCGTACAATTGCCAAATATGCAATCCGTGACCCACGACTCTATGAGAATGCTATAGTAAACGGCCAGCAGATTACCCTCGACTGGACTTCAGGTAAGTCATCTGGTGACATCTATGAACTTTGGACAGGTGGCAACAATGCTGGTCTGAACATTGCCAAACCAACAGGTGAAATCGTAGAACAGTTGACAACTCGTTTCCCAACAGGTTTCGGAACCATCAAGTATTATCTTGGTGAGGAGTATCACCGTAAGTTTATGCACTGGGTATACCTGAGCTATGACGAGATGCTGCTCATGTGGGCAGAGACCCTTGCTCAGACAGGAAAGCTGAGAGAAGCCCTGAACTGCGTCAACCGTGTACGTGCCCGTGTAGGAATGGATGCGATGGAGAAATTCATGCCAGAGCTGACTTCTGACAAGGCAAAACTGATTGAAGAAATACTTCGTGAGCGTGCCTGCGAGCTTGGTATGAGCAACAACCGCTATTACGACATGATCCGCTACAAGCGCAGCGACTGGATGACCAAGGAACTCCACGGTCTGAAGATAACCCGATTGCAGAACGTGATGGGACAATATGTAGAGAACTACAACCCATACTTTGGAACAGATAAAAACAACGGTGTAGCAGAGCCAGACCATTTCAAGTATGAGAAGTTTACTCTCCAGAACCGTCGCCGCGTAATGTGGGATCTGGATCCAAACTCCAACGAGGTTAAGAAGTGGTTCCTCTTCCCGCTCCCGATTACTGAGTTGAACAAGGGATATGGACTCATACAGAATCCTGGTTGGGAATAATCCTAAGAATTGTTGAAGACTTCAAAATAAAGAAAGATATGAATATAAAGAATATTTTCGTGTTGTCACTGCTTGCAGGCATTTGTCTGCCGGCAGCAGCACAACAGGACAGCACAGGTATCGCTTTTGTCGACCAGACTATCGATGTGGGAGCCCAAAAGACATTCAGCCGTGAACAGTCAACAGCTTCTGTATCGGTAATAACAAACGACAATGTAGACAAGCGATCAGCCAAGAATATCGGCAATTCCATCATCGGACAGGGCAACGGTCTTATGTCCTTGGATGGAACAGGTACTTACTTTGCAAAGAACCCGACATTCTATGTTCGCGGTCTCCAGAGCCTTAGTACAAGCACTCCTCTGATATTAGTCGATGGAATAGAGAGGGAAATCTCTGTAGTAACACCGGAAGAAGTGGAAAGCGTCACAATCCTGAAAGATGCTGCTGCAACGGCTTTATATGGATACAAAGGTGCAAACGGAGCTGTTCTTATCACTACAAAACGTGGTAAATACAACACAACAGAGATGTCGGTTCACTATGACCACCTTTTCAACTATCAGGTTGACCGTCCGAAATTTATTAACGGTGCCACCTATGCAAATGCAATCAATGAGGCACTGGCAAATGAGGGCAAGTCACCACGATATGATGCTAACGCGCTGGCAGCATTCCAGAGCGGACAGTATCCTTATCAGTACCCAAGCGTCAACTGGGTGGACGAGACTTTCCGTCATCATGGTGTAACCAACAAGGTAGGAATTGATTTCGCTGGTGGTGGTGAGCGATTCCGCTACTATGCTGCCTTGAACCTCCTCTCTGACAAGGGATTCATCAAGAGCCCAGGTGAGACAGAAGGATATTCTACCCAAGACAAGTATGTACGCGGAAACATGCGCGTAAACCTGGATATTGACTTGACACCGACAACAATGCTGAAAGTGAACATGGGAGGTATACTCAGTGAAGTTTCACAGCCAGGCAGTCAGGCAAATCTCTGGAACAACATCTACAATCTTCCTTCAGCAGCATTTCCCATCAAGAGTGAGGAAGGCGACTGGGGCGGAAACTCTACTTGGGCAGGAACACTCAACCCCGTTGCTCTCTCAACGGATGCAGCCTACTATAAAACACATGAGCGCGGTCTCTTCTCTGACATCACCCTGACACAGGACCTTTCCTCATGGGTAGAGGGCCTGGGATTCTTCCTGAAGCTTGGTTATGACACCTACAGCACCCTCTATGAGGATCACAGCAAGACATTCGTCTATGGAAGCTATCCTGCAGACTGGTCAACAGGCACATTAGCCAAGGGCACATATTTCACAGGAGGTGAGCGTACCGAGATGGGCAAGAGCGCTGCAACTAAGGCATTTGCCCGCCGTTTTACTGCTGCTGGAGGTATCAACTTTGACCGCAGCTTTGGCGAGCACTATATCTACAGCCAACTGAAGTGGGACTATGACTACCAGCACGTGAATGGTGGCAGTGGCACAGTATATCGCCAGAACTACAGCTGGTGGTCGCACTATGGCTACAAGAACAAGTATCTCCTTGACTTGGCACTGGTTTACAGCGGTTCAAGCCGTCTGGCTCCAGACACTAAGTGGTCTTTCTCGCCAACTGTATCTGCAGCATGGGTTATCTCAAAAGAGGATTTCATGAAAGATATCAACTGGCTTGACTACCTGAAGCTGCGTGCTTCATTCGGCAAGATTAACGCTGACTATCTGCCAGGTGATGACATGGACGTGTGGACATACTATACACAGAGCTATACCATCAGTGGGGCTTCTGCTTATTATTTCGTAGATGCCACTGCAGCTCAGGACATATATGGTACCACTACACTTGGAACAATGGCAACAGTTGCTCCAAGCCATGAGAAGGCTAACAAATTCAACATCGGATTTGACGCAACTCTTTTCAAGGGTCTGAACATTGAATTCGACTATTTCTACAATCATCGTTATGACATCTGGTGCTCAGGTGCCGGTGCTTATACAGCATTGATCGGTTTTGGCGCACCATACGTAAACGCAGGAGTAGTTAATCAGAATGGTATTGACGCCTCTGTAGATTTCACGCATGATTTCGGAGGACTCACACTGAATATTGGTGGAAACATGACATTCTCCAAGACAAAGATCAAGGATATGGCCGAGGAGCCACGTGCATACGAGAACCTTGTCCAGACAGGCAACCCGCTGAAATCTACCTACGGACTGATAGCAGAAGGTCTGTTTACTAGTCAGGCAGAGATTGACGCTGCTCCACGTCAGACCTTCACCACTGTTCGTCCTGGCGATATCAGATATAAAGACGTGAACGGTGATAACGTTATCGATGCTAACGATAAGGTACGCCTGGGCTACAGCACAACAGCTCCTGAACTCTACTACTCATTCCACATTGGTGCTGAGTATAAAGGTATCGGTATCGACGCTATGTTCCAGGGGGTAGGCCGTTACAGTGCAGTACTCAATACACAGGGATACTATTGGGGACTTATCAACAACAGCAGCCTGGCACAGCAGGTATATGACAATCGCTGGAGTCCTTCAAACAACAATGCCAACGCAGAGTATCCGCGCCTGAGTTCAGAGAGCAATGCGAACAACTACCAGACAAGTTCATTCTGGCTTCGTGACCGTTCTTATTTGAAACTCCGCAACTTGGAGATCTACTACAACCTGCCAATGTCTCTGTTACAGCCAACAAAGTATATCAAGGCAGCTAAAGTATATCTTCGCGGTGTTGACCTCTTCACCTTCGACCATCTCGACGAAGTGGACGCAGCATCCTATGGCATAGCTGCACCACTGACAAGAAGTGTGGCTCTTGGAGTTTCAGTAACGCTTTAATGACACATAACTCAAAAAAAGAAGAAGGATATGAAAATCAAGAATATATTGAGCCTCGCAGCCGCAACCGTCGTGTTAGCCTCTTGTGGTGACAGGATGGATTACAAAGAGTATAGCGTCTACGACGAGGACTATGTAAAGACCACCTTTGCCCGCGCTGCCGGACTGGTGACATCTATCTATAACGACCTTGACAGTGACTTCGGTAACTATAGCGGAGCCCTGTTGGCATCGGCCACTGACGAAGCCGTATATAGCCATTCGGGCAATGCCATAGAGACCTTCTATAACGGAGGATGGAGTGCATCAAACAATAACGATGCATCTCTATGGACCAAATGTTGGCGCGGTATAAGCTATGCAAATCTCTACCTTGACAAATTCAAGGATGAGACATTTGAGGAATATCTTATGGACCTTAACTACAAACAGGAGCTGCATCAATATCAGAACCTGCAGTTTGAGGCCCGTTTCCTCAGAGCATACTATTACTTCCTGCTCGTACGCTCGTTTGGCGGTGTGCCACTGATTACAAATGTCATGGATGCCGAAGAAGCCAGCACTCAGCCACGTGTCACCTCTGATGAGATATTCCAGTATATCAATTCTGAATGCAAGGCTATTCAGGACACTATCATCAAGGACTACAGCAACCTTGGCAACATGCAGCTGAACAACAAAAACGAGACTGGCCGTGCCAACAATTTGGCAGTTCTGGCTCTCAAGGCCCGTGCAGCACTCTACTATGCAAGTCCGCTCTTCAATCCGAGCAATGACAAAGAGCGCTGGCATCAGGCAGCCCTTGCCAACAAGGAGCTTATCGATGCGTGCAAAGATCGTGGCATGAAGCTTACAGCTGACTACGGAAGCCTGTTCCAGAAAGACAACTGGCAGAACATCGAGGAGTGTATCTTCGTACGCCGTATAATCTCATCAAACAACAACTTCGAGAAATACAACTTCCCTATCGGTCTTGAGAATGCCGGTGGCGGTAACTGCCCGACACAGAACCTTGTAGAGGCATACGAGCCTGGCGACATCCGTCTGGCAGCAACTGTAGCCATGAATGGAGAACAGTGGCCAAATGATGTCCTTGAAACATTTGTCGGTGGAGCCAACGGACAGCCTATCACTTTTGCAACACCGACTGGCTACTACCTGAAGAAGTATGTCAACAAGAGCCTCACTATCGGTGCTTCTAATCCTACTACAGAACGCCACCATTGGGTGACCTTCCGTCTGGGAGAGTTCTACCTGAACTATGCAGAGGCTATGCTGAACTATACAGGTAGCGGATATGCTAGGGAGACAGGTCTTAACATGACTGCAGCAGATGCAGTAAATACTGTTCGTACTCGTGCAAAGCTTGGTAACATTGCAGCAGACCTTTCTGCATCGCAGTTTGCCGAGCGTCTGGAGAACGAGCGTTTCGTTGAACTTGCATTCGAAGGACATCGCTTCTATGACCTGCGCAGGTGGAAGAAGGCTGGAGAGGCAAAGTACCGCACAATCAAGTCAATGTACATCACCAAGAATGCTGATGGCACATTCAATGAGACTGTACAGTCTGACGCCACCACACGTTCTTACTGGGATGACAAGATGTATCTTTTCCCAATCGCCCAGAGTGAGATTCTTAAGTCCAAAGGTAATCTGACACAGAATCCTGGATGGTAAAGTATAACCCCATCCCCTGCAATGTAATAGTTCAGGGGATGGGATTAACAACATTTATAAATACATTTTTATGTTAAAGTCATATAAAAACTTGTAGTTTATAGATTATTTTGTATCTTTGCATCCAAATAAGGAATAAACAATATCTACTTTATACATTTAATTATTAACAAAAACGTATTTTTATGAAAAAATTCTACTTAATGTTTACAGCTATGTTGGCATTGTTTGCCACAACAGCTAAGGCCGACCGTATTCTCTTCTCAGAGAACTACGAGGCAGGTGGTGTTCCAGCTACATGGACAATCAATGGAGGTACAGGTAGCATCGCTGGTGACGCAGAGGGAAAATATTTTTCATTTGCATTAGGTCAGAGCAACGGTCGTTCTGCTCATTGCTTCTGGGGTGAGGGCATTTTCGACCCTGTAAAGGAAGGACTGACGGAATATGCTGTCAGCATTGATTTCCAATATCAAGCTTTTGGTAACAACCAGTATAATGGTGAGTTCGCTGTTTTTTCTGGAGAGAAATGTATAAAAACAAATGGAAATTCTGGTGGCAATTGGTCACCATATTGCACGATAACTCCTGATTGTCTTTTTGACATGAATGAGAGCGAAGACGCTATCAAAGCAATGGATACCAAAGATCCAACGTTATGGTATCTCAATGGAGATGTTGATAACAGTTTCAATTTAACAGCAGGAACTTGGTATACTCTTGTACTTAATGTAAATGTGGCAACTCGCGAAGTATCATTTACTATTGACGACCTTGATGGAACATTCCATAAGGCTGGTTCAAAGACTTTAGCAGAAGATGCAAATATCTATGCAAGTGGTTTATATTTGATGAATGCACGATATCAGTCTGTTATCAACATTGATAATGTGAAAGTAAGTGTTCCTGGTGACTATGCAAATATCCCTGTTATTGCTTTGACGGGTCTGAATATGGCTGAACGTACATACACCATCACATTCATGGAAGGTGAGACACTTCATGTAACAGCTACTGATGGTTCAGAAAAGGTTGTTGGCTATTATGAGACAGGAGATGTACCTGGTGCTTACGTAATTACTACTTCAACATCTGGTAAGATTACTGCTTATACAACCGCTGGAACTATGCAGTCTGAACCAGTATCAGTCGATGTTGTCTGCGAGCCTATTGCTCTTGATGGAGTTGTTAGTTATGGAGTTGTTAATGCTTCTGAAGGTTTTGCCAAGACTTATCAATTTACTATTGACAACTCTAACATTGAAATGCAGCCTGAAATCTTTATGGACTTTACATTCAAGTCTGACAATGGTACAGACGACTTTGTTCTAACAAACCAGAATAATGGCGCACAAGTGACAATTCCGTCGAAAGGAACACTGACTGTAACCACCAAGGCTCTTGGTTATGCAAATGGTTCAACCACTATCAAGAATGATATAGAGTACATTGTAAAGCACGACATTGATATTCAGCACACAACTGCTGATGAACTCCTTGCAAAAGGTTTCGAGAAACTTGATGACCTGAACTCATCTAATACCTCTGGTGAAAGCAACTGGACTGGTCGTCTGAGACACGCTTTCAGTATCGCTACAGGAGAGAAGGACGATGAAGGTAATGACATCTTAAAGTATTATGCCGTATATGGTCCTAATGCAAGTGGTGTAGATAAGGGAGGTAATCCCCTTACAGCAGAGTATTTTGCAGGTGCAAAGTGTGACTTCGGTGATAAGCCCGCTGCTAACTTCGATGTTGTTGAGCCAATCCAGCGCTATCGTTTCCTTCAGTCGAAACTTAACGAGGAGACTGCTCACTCTTTGTTTGCTCCTATGTACGTATGGTATGGAACTACTGGTGTTGACAAGAGCTATTATGAGGAAGATGGTGTAACTCCTAAGGTTGACCCTGCTGGCAATCCAGGAGGTAGTACTAACCTACAGGTAAAGCTTGGTATTGGTATCGTATTCTCTGGTCAGGTGAACGACGCAGAGAACTATAATCCCAATAGCATTTCATATTCTCCTATTCTAATCAACACAACTACTATGGGTGTTGATGGTTTGACCGACGAAGACTTGATTGTTGTTTCCAAGATTGACAATTACGGAGGTGGATCTGTTCATCCTTCGTTCCCCGCTGGCACTGATCCTACAGCAGCAAAGGCTGAGTACAAGGCCATGCATTTGGGTGCAGTCAACTCTACCTGCAAAGGTACTGAAACCTTCACACTCAATCGAGTTGACGCTGCTCTGAACCGTGTCCTAGTTCTTTCACCGAAGAACGGAACTGGTATTGAGGAGATCAACTACAACAAGATCGTTTCTGACCACAATGCTCCTATCTACAACCTGAATGGTGTTCGCGTTGACGGTGCTCTGAAGAAGGGTATCTACATCAAGCAGGGCAAGAAGTTCATTGTTAAGTAATCATTTGAATCACTTAAATACTCAAATCCCGCACTCTTCCCGAGTGCGGGATTTTTTTATGGCTCGAGTCAATTAATCGAATGAGCCGAGTCAATCGATCGATTGACTCGAGTGAAACGATCGATTGACTCGAGTGCTGACTTTTCCCTTTATGACAGTGCGAATTTTAGATAATTCAACCTGTAATGGCAACCAACAGTCCGTTGGAAAGCTTGTAATTCGAAAGTCGTTCGCGAATGAGGCGGGTAAAGAAACCGAAAAGTCCGTAATACTCCTCCATGATAATTTTCCCATCCATGCTCAACATTATCTGAGTTATATTCGTAGTCAGGTAATTCACTTTAAAACCACGTTTGTAAGGGCTATACATTTGTACATAGCGGTCTAACTGAAACGACCCATAACAACTCTCCTTCGCAAGATCCAGCCACTCAGCTAACGTACTTTTCTCCTTGATCTTATTCATATCAAACATAAACTCTCTTTCCTGTTCAGTATAGCGTAGCTTGTAGAAATCGTCAACAAAGGAAATCATTTCTGCTTCAGCAATTTCCGGTTTCAATTGCAGACAGGCAAAACGGTCAGTTTCTTTCAAATCATAAATACCGCTTTTGTTGTAGTTGCTCTGCAGCACATCCCTTACCTCTTCTGGCGTTGCAGAGTAATAGTCTCTTTCCCTATTCCCAATGGCAATACTTGTCATCAGACCAATAGTCAAATACTGTCCCATAATTCTGAAAATTAAAAATTAAACATTAAAAAAACGTGAGCCTATTACCATATCCCTTACTCGAGGCCCTGACAAAGCCCTTGCATAAAGACACAATGATAGCACTCACGCCATGACGTGAAGAACAACATTTGTAAACAAAGGCAATTATTTGCCATTTCGTGAAATAATCTCGATTTAAAATATATTTCTTGTTAAGTGTTTCTTAATTTCTTGCGAAGTATTTTTTAATTTCATGTTAAGAGAATATACTTTGAAACTTTACATATAAAAGAAAGATTTTAGCCTGAGAATTTGG
>DGTJ01000057.1:0-53664 GCA_002393725.1 Prevotella sp. UBA4339
GTAATAGAGCTGTAGCTGTCCCAGTATTCCTTCTTGCTGGCCACATACTCATTGCGCTCCTCCGGTGTAAAACGTGCGATTTCAGCCTGTTCGAAAAAACGGGTGAAGATACGCTCCTGGAGCGCCTTCGGACGTTCCAGCAGGCGGGCAAGGTTTGCAAGGGCAAAAAGCCACTTGTCGAACATCGTCTCGAGCTCGTCCTCTGTCTTGCTGAACTTCGGCATCTCAAGATAAACGAACGTCAGTTTGTCATAGAATACATGATTGTCCTCAACGTCCTTCAGCTTTACCTCATGGATCATGCTGTCATCAGCATACTCACCCTCCGGGAAGGTGAAGTTCAGGATGCCAACTGTATAGACATCGTCAAGGCGATAGTTCCAAGGTCCCTTGGGAGCCTGTTCGCGGATAGGATAGGTGGAGTAATAGATGCTACGGTCCTTGAAGTACTGCTGCTCGGTCTTCTGCATCTCGACAATGATGCGGCTGCCGTCAGCCAACTGGCAGTAGACATCAAACACAGCCTTGCGGTCGTAGATGCCCTCACCGAGGTGCTCGCTGTTCAGATAAGTAAGGTCGGTAATCTCGGGCTTTCCGCTGAACAGGGCATTAAGGAAACTTATCAGCAAGTCCTTGTTCAGCTCTGTGCCGAACAGTTTCTTGAATCCGAAGTCCGTGTACGGATTAACGTACCTCTCGCTGATCTCTACTTCCATTGTATCTTCTCCCTGCATTTTTTCCTTGTCTGTTCCCATAGAATAATAAATTTAGGTGGTTAAACATGTTGTTTGTTATTTATCGGTTGCAAAGATACAAACTATTTCTGAATACTCCAAATTATTCTGAAGGAAAATTAAGAAATACAATCTAAAGGGTCATGACCCCATGTGCTCAGACTCAGAAACTCAGAACTCAGTTTTAAAAATGGGAGGGTATAGGGAGAGGAGTATAAGTAATAATGTATAATATTATTATATATTATATATATATTATATATATAATATCTACAGATAGTCTCTTGTAACAGGGGTGGCAATATAAAAACTGAGTTCTGAGTTTCTGAGTCAAACTATGCTAAGTGTTTTTTTAAGTGCTTTTTTTCGAAAATAATTTGGAAGATACACGAATTTTTTGTACCTTTGCACTGTCAAATGAAAGGAGGAACAAGACGGTCATTAATAGAAAAAATTGCGAGCATTAAATCTAGAAATTGCGCGCATTAATGGTAGCAAGATTTTCCCTTAATACCCCGCCCGAAGCCTGATTCTGAGACACAGAGAGAATTAACTAAATTATTTAACAACACAAAAACTAGATTAGACTATGGCAATAAAAGTAATTGCACAGCGCCGTGAAGTGAAACTCGGCAAGAACCCAGGGAAGAAGTTCGTGATGCGCCCCGACCTCTACATCCCTATCCAGGAGAAGAAAATGTTCGCAGAGGCATCAACCCACTCGGGAATCTCTGCAGGTGTGATCATAATAACAGCAATCAACACAACAAAAGGAGGAAACGGAGTTACGAGCTGCATGGGATAAACCCACAGGACTCAACGGAGAGCCTGTGGGGCTTTTGCTCTGCGGAGGATTTTTTCCTCTACGGATTATAGGAAGAGGGGATTTTAGCTCTACTGAGCTGGATTCTGAGGATTTGGCCATGCGGAGACAAAAAAACGTCTGATATTTCGATTTAACTTCTGATTAAGTGGTCCATACACCATTTCCCAGATACTTCTTACACCTATTTTTATGGAAAAACACAAATTTTATTTGGTTATTAGATACTTTTATACTACCTTTGCAGCAAATTATACAAAAATTAAAAAGATGAAGATAGACTTTGAGAAATGCGGAGGACTCGTTCCGGCTATAATACAGGACGCAAGCACCAGGCAGGTGCTCATGCTCGGATATATGAACCAGGAGGCGTACGACAAGACAATCGACACCAGGAAGGTGACCTTCTGGAGCAGGTCGAGACAGTGCCTCTGGACTAAGGGAGAGACATCAGGCAACTACCTGAACCTCGTGGACATCAAGACAGACTGCGACAACGACACCCTGCTGGTAAGGGTCAACCCCACGGGGCCCACCTGCCATAAGGGCACCGACACATGCTGGGGCGAGGAGAACACCGCTCCCGACTCTGCATCGCTCGACTTCCTGAGAGAGCTGCAGGACTTCATCGACAAGAGGAAGGTGGAGATGCCCGAAGGCAGCTATACCACCTCGCTCTTCAAGGACGGAGTGAACAGAATAGCCCAGAAGGTGGGCGAAGAGGCGCTCGAGACGGTCATCGAGGCCACCAACGGCTCGAAGGAGAAACTCATCTATGAGGCCTCCGACACGATATACCACCTCATAGTGCTGCTCGCAAGCAAGGGGCTGCGCATAGAGGACGTGGTGGAAGAACTGCACAAGCGCCACGACCCCAACTGGGACAGGAAAAGACGAGAGGCAAAGGCCAAGGGCGAGATGAAATAGAAATCGGTATGAGACTGGTAGAATATAAAAACGCAAACATACACCAAAGGCACGGAGTGCTCGTGCTCGAAGGGGTGGACCTACACGCTGACGAGGGCGAGCTGATCTATGTCATCGGGCGCGTGGGCAGCGGAAAGACCACGCTGCTCAGGACGCTATACTGTGAGAACGACCTGGACGAGGCGGAACAGGCGACAGTGCTCGGCTGCAACCTGCTCGACATGAAGCGCAAGGACATCCCCACCCTGCGCAGGCAGATGGGGATCATCTTCCAGGACTTCCAGCTGCTGGGAGACAGGACGATATACAAGAACCTCGAGTTCGTGCTCAAGGCCACGGGGTGGAAAGACAAGGCACAGAGGGACGAAAGGATCGGTGAAGTGCTGCATGCAGTAGGCATGGAAGACTCGATAGAGAAGATGCCCCACGAACTGTCGGGCGGAGAACAGCAGCGAATAGCCATAGCAAGGGCCATGCTCAACAAACCGAAGCTCATAATAGCCGACGAACCGACGGGCAACCTCGACCCCGAGACGGCCGAAGGAGTGGTGAAGATGCTGAAGGAGATATCACAGAACGGCACGGCGGTCATCATGGCGACCCACAACCACACGCTGGTGGAGAAATACCCAGGCACGGTGTACAAGTGCGAGCACGGACGGCTGGAGGATATCACCAAGAGCTATCACGACTTCAGACTGGCCGACGAGCCCGACAGGGACAACATCGAGGTGAAATACACGGAAAGAATGGAAATATAAAAAAAACGGAATAAGAATGAAAGTTATGAAGTTTGGCGGTACCTCCGTTGGTACACCGCAGAGAATGAAAGAGGTGACGAAGCTGGTCACTAAGAGTGGACAACCAGTGTTTGTGGTCTTGTCGGCTATGTCGGGAACGACCAACTCGCTCGTGGAGATCTCAGACTATCTCTACAAGAAAAACCCCGACGGGGCGAATGAGGTGATCAACCGCCTCGAACAGAAATATGCCAAGCACGTGGAGGAGCTGTACGACAAGGAAGAGACGAAACAGGCCACACGGGAGTTTCTGAAGGGCGAGTTCGACTACCTGAGGTCGTTCACCAAGGAGCTATTCACCTCCTTTGAGGAGAAGAGCATCGTGGCACAGGGCGAGATGATGTCTACCAACATGGTGGTCAACTATATGAAGGAGAACGGCATCAATGCCGTGCTGCTCAATGCGCTCGACTTCATGCGCACGGACAAGAACTCAGAGCCCGACCCAGTGTACATCAAGACCAAGCTGAACGCCATACTCGAGGAGAACCAGGGCGCACAGGTGTACGTCACTCAGGGATTCATCTGCCGCAATGCCTACGGCGAGATCGACAACCTGCAGAGGGGCGGTTCGGACTATACCGCCTCGCTCATCGGAGCGGCAATAGATGCCGAGGAGATACAGATATGGACCGACATAGACGGCATGCACAACAATGACCCGAGAGTGGTGGACCATACCGAGCCCGTACACCAGCTGCACTTCGAGGAGGCAGCAGAGCTGGCCTACTTCGGGGCGAAGATACTGCACCCCACATGCGTGCAGCCGGCGAAATATGCGGGAATACCGGTAAGACTGCTGAACACCATGGACCCCGATGCAGAGGGTACGACTATCTCAAACGCTACGGAGTACGGCAAGATCAAAGCCATCGCGGCAAAGGACAATATCATTGCCATCAAGATAAAGTCGTCGCGCATGCTGCTCGCTACGGGATTCCTGCGTAAGGTGTTCGAGATATTCGAGAGCTACCAGACGCCTATCGACATGGTGTGCACATCGGAGGTGGGTGTGTCGATGAGTATCGACAACTCAGCCCACTTAGGGGAGATAGTTGACGAACTGAAGAAATACGGCACGGTGACTGTCGACACCGGGATGTGCATCATCTGCGTGGTGGGCGACCTCGACTGGTCGAACATCGGCTTTGAGACGCTCGCTCTCGACGCACTCAAGGATATACCAGTGCGAATGGTAAGCTATGGAGGCTCCAACTACAACATCTCATTCCTCATACGTGAGGAGGACAAGAGACGGGCACTGCAGAAACTGAGCGACACAATCTTCAAATAGGCCGCACATGGGAAAAGGACATTTTCCGATCGACAGGCTCAAGGGGATAGAGACACCGTTCTACTGGTATGACACCGACGTGCTCAGACGTACGCTGGAGGCTATCAATGCCGAGGCAGGGAAGCACGAGGGGTTCGTGGTGCACTATGCGGTGAAGGCGAATGCCAACCCGAAGCTGCTGAGGATCATCAGGGCTGCAGGCCTGGGGGCTGACTGCGTCAGCGGCGGTGAGATAGAGGCGGCGGTAAAGGCGGGATTCCCCCACGACAGGATCGTATATGCCGGCGTGGGAAAGAGCGACTGGGAGATCAACCTCGGACTGGACAACGACATCTTCTGCTTCAACGTGGAGAGCATACCCGAACTGGAGGTGATAAACCAGCTGGCGGGTGAACGCGGCAAGGTGGCAAGGGTGGCATTCAGACTCAACCCTAACGTCGGGGCACATACACATGCCAACATCACTACCGGGCTCGCGGAGAACAAGTTCGGCATCGCCATGAGAGATATGATCAGCGTCATAGAGGAGGCGGCGAAGATGGAGAATGTGAAGTTCGTAGGACTGCACTTCCATATCGGATCGCAGATACTCGACATGGGTGACTTCGAGGCACTGTGCAACCGTATCAACGAACTGCAGGGCATACTCGACAACCATCGCATACGGGTGGAGCACATCAACGTGGGAGGAGGCCTCGGGGTGGACTATGAGCACCCCAACAGACTGCCCATACCCGACTTCAAGGCCTACTTCGACACGTATGCCAAGAAGCTGAAGCTGCGCCCCGGACAGACACTGCACTTCGAACTGGGAAGGGCGGTGGTGGCACAGTGCGGCTCGCTGATCACGCGTACATTATATATAAAAGAAGGAGCGGTGAAGAAGTTCGCCATCGTAGATGCAGGATTCACCGACCTCATCAGGCCTGCCCTCTATCAGGCGTACCACAAGATAGAGAATATCTCAAGCGACGAACCGGCTGAGGCATACGACGTGGTGGGACCTATCTGCGAGTCGACAGACGTGTTCGCCAAGCAAGTAGACCTCAACAAGGCGCACCGAGGTGACCTCATGGCGATACGCTCGGCAGGGGCATACGGCGAGATAATGGCTTCACAATATAATTGCAGGAAACTGCCTAAAGGGTATTTGAGTGATGAGTAAGTTTTCGGTCGTCATGACCGTTTATGATAACGCAACAGAACTGGAGGAGCATCTAAAGGACTTCCTGACACAGGACTTTCAGGAGGGATATGAGGTAATAGTGGTCGACGAGTCGTCGAGCGACAATACCGACAACGTGCTGAAACTGAACATGCAGCAGTATCCGCAGCTATACAAGACATTCCTTCCGAAGCCCAACAGGAACGTCAGCAGAAGAAAATTAGCTTTAACGATAGGCGTGAAAGCCGCTAAGAACGAGTGGGTTATATTCACCGACATCCATTTCTACCCGCCGTCGCAGACATGGCTCGCAGAACTCGCTGAGGCCCTGGACAGCGCCAATGACCTGTACCTCGGCTACTTCACCAAGAATGGAACGCAGCTGAAGGAGTACATGAGTGTAGGCGAGGCCGGAAACGTCATCATGAAGACAGAAAGGCTCAAGGCCGACGGACACAAGGGAAAGAGGATGAGAGTGAGGCGAGGCAAGTATGACTTCATCGCGGTGAAGAGGGACAAGGCTCACGATGCGCTCGCCTTCTTCGAGAAGAGAATAGGATTCTGCCAACTGCTCGGAATGAGACTGGGAATGATGCTTGGATGATGAGAGTGCTCTATGTTTACCCGAAAAACGACGATATGGTGGCAAGGCATGTCAGCATATTGGCTGGGGGTATGCAGAATAGCGCCGAGGTGAGGTGCGTCGGCAGCTACCAAGAGGCAAAGACTGCCATCAGGGAGTGGCAACCTGACATCGTGCACTGTCACGGATGCTGGAACTACAGTGTGGCAAAGGCGGGCAACAGTGCAAGAAGCCACGGGGCAAGGGTGGTGTTCTCACCTCACGGACAACTGGAGCCCTGGGTGATGGACAAGGACAGCTTCATGGAGAAACTGCCGAAGAAGGTCATGTGGCAGAGAAGCTTCGCAGAAAAGGCATACAGCGTCATCGCCTTCGGAAGGATGGAGGAGAAATTCCTCAGGAAGCTGAAATGGAACCCCAGGATAGAGGTGATACATAATGCGCTGATAACCAACAGCATCTCCCCGCAGCAGATGTGCTCACAGACCTTTGCCGTCTACCAGAAAGTGATGGACTCCAACGTGCTCGAACTGATGGACGATGACTCAAGGAGGCTGCTCGCCACAATCATAAAGGCGGGGATCATGGGCGACGCACGATGGACTGGGACGGCACACGACAACGGCTCGGAACTGACGTGGAGACGAATACTGATATATGCTGAGCACCAGAACATAAGAAACTACGTGGACTACGGGATAAACATCCTCGGACTGAAGGTGCCCGGCATCGACACAGCGAAGATCGAGGCATACTTCCCCGAGAGATACAAGAGACCGCAGCCGGTGAAGGGACTCATCGGGGAGTACAAGGGCGACGAGACGGACTATATCGTCAGGATGATAAGACAGATAGAGAAACAGCCGCTGCTGCTACACCTCATCGAACTGACAAGGGAACTGTATCGTGACAATGTCAACGACAGCAAGATCCGTGAGGCGCTCGAGGAGAAGAAGCTCGACCGCTTCGCAGCAAGACTGATGCAGGTGCTCAGCCAGCAGACACTGCTCGACGAGGGATACATGCCCGTAGACCCCGTCAGCGACAGGGGGACAAGAAAGATCAATTTGCAGATTTCACAGATGTTAAAGATATGAATATTAACGAAGCAGACAAGCACTACCTGCAGCTTCTAAGCCAGTCGTTCCCGACGATTGCAGACGCTGCAAAAGAGATAATCAACCTTGAGGCTATCATGAACCTGCCAAAGGGCACCGAGCACTTCCTGGCCGACATACACGGGGAGAGCGAGGCATTCCAGCATGTGCTGAAGAATGCGTCGGGAAACATCAAGCGCAAGATCAACGAGCTCTTCGGGAACACCATCAGGGAGTCGGAGAAGAAGGAGCTGTGTACGCTCATCTATTACCCGGAACAGAAACTGGAACTGATAAAGGCACAGGAGACCGATCTCGACGACTGGTACAGGATCACCATCCACCAGCTGGTAAGGGTGTGTCGGGACGTGTCGTCGAAATATACGCGCAGCAAGGTGAGGAAGTCGTTGCCCGAGGACTTCTCGTACATCATCGAGGAGCTGCTGCACGAGAGGACCGACGATGTGGACAAGGCTGCCTACGTGGCGGTCATCGTCAACACCATCATCTCTACAGGCAGGGCTGACGACTTCATCTGCGCCATCTGTAACGTGATACAGCGACTCTCCATCGACCAGCTGCATATCCTCGGGGACATCTACGACAGAGGGCCCGGGGCGCATAAGATAATGGACACGCTCAGACAGTATCACTCATGGGACATACAGTGGGGCAACCACGACATCCTGTGGATGGGCGCATCTGCAGGCAACGATGCGTGTATCTGCAACGTGCTGCGACTCAGCCTGAGATACGCCAACCTCTCCACCATCGAGGAATATGGCATCAACCTCGTGCCGCTCGCCACCTTCGCTCTCGAGGTATATGGCGACGACCCGTGTGAGGAGTTCCTGCCGAAGCTGCTTCACGGCAATGAGATGGACGAGAAGACACGACAGCTCACTGCCAAGATGCACAAGGCGATAACGGTGATACAGCTCAAGAGTGAGGCGCAGATATTCGATAGGCATCCGGAATGGAACATGAAAGACAGATGCCTGTTTGACCACGTGGACTACAAGAGGGGGGTATGCACAATCGACGGCAAGGAGTACGAGATGAAGTCGTGCCTGTTTCCTACCATCGACCCCGAAAAGCCCAACGCATATACCGAGGAGGAGGAACTGCTCATGCACAAGCTGCACCACTCATTCAGGATATCGGAGAAGCTGCACAAGCATATCAGGACGATACTGTCACACGGGTGTATGTTCGCCATACACAACTCCAACCTGCTCTTCCACGCCTCCATACCTCTCAATGAAGACGGTACGCTGAAGGAGGTGGAGATATACCCCGGGAAGAAATACTCGGGCAAGGACCTGATGCATAATATCGGAATGCTCATCAGGGCTGCCTTCCAGACAAATAGTGCCAGCGGCGAACTGGCTTCTTCGCCAGAGGAGTACCCGAGGGACTATGCACGCGACTACTTCCTATACCTCTGGTGCGGCAAGGACTCTCCACTCTTCGACAAGTCGAAGATGGCGACATTCGAGAGATACTTCCTCAAGGACAAGGAGACTTACAAGGAGGAGAAGGGCAACTACTTCAAGCTGCGCGACTCGGAGGAGATATGTGACAGGATACTCGACGCCTTCGAGGTGAAGGGACAGAACAGACATATCATCAACGGACACGTGCCGGTGCATGCATCAAAGGGCGAGAACCCTATCAAGGCAGGAGGCAAACTGATGGTCATCGACGGGGGATTCTCTGAGGCTTACCACAAGGAGACGGGTATAGCGGGATACACGCTCGTGTATCACTCAAGGGGATTCCAACTGGTACAGCACGAGCCCTTCACATCGGCACGCGACGCCATAGTAAAGGAGACGGATATCAAGTCGACTATACAGATCGTGGAGATGTCAGCACACAGAATGCTCGTGGCCGACACTGACAAGGGAGAGGAACTGAGGTCGCAGATCACTGACCTCAAGGAACTGCTGTATGCCTACCGACACGGTATCATCACAGAGAAGAGACGATAGATGAACAGAGTCTGCAGGATAGCCATAGCAATACTGTTGATGCTGCCCATGTCGGTATGCGGCAGGAACAGGGTGTATGCCCCGCAGATAAAGTCGCTGCAGTCGGTGGTCAACGGCGACTGGCTCTCCTACCCCACTATCATGAGGTTCGGTTCCGACGACGTGCTGCATATCAGCTTCGACGAGCTGTCACACGAGTATCACAGGTATATCTACAGACTGGAGCACTGCGAGAACGACTGGACCCGCTCGGAAGACCTCTTCGACAGCGACTGGCTGGAGGGATTCAACGATAACACCATCGACGACTATACCAACTCCATTAATACCATCGTGCCATATACACACTATCAGTTTGACATCCCTAACGACAGGTGCAGGCTTAAGATGAGCGGCAACTACCGACTGTATATCATCGACGAGGATGCCGACCCGGACACGCCTGTGGCAATGGTGGAGTTCATGCTGGCTGAACAGGCCATGAATCTGCAGCTCAGCGTCTCCACAAATACCGACATCGACACCAACGACAGTCACCAGCAGGTGTCTATGTCACTGAACTTCGGTAATATACTCGTCACCAACCCGGCAGAACAGATATACTGTCGGGTAATGCAGAACGGCAGGGAGGACAACATGAAGGAGAACCCCATGCCTGACTATCGCAATACCAACGGACTGGAGTGGACACACAACAGAGCACTCATCTTCGATGCGGGAAATGAGTATCGCAAGTTTGAGGTGCTCGACGTCAGTCACCCAACTATGGGTATCGAGAGCATCAGATGGGACGGAGCCAACTACCAAGCTTTCCCGTATCTCAGTGAGCCAAGGATGAACTACCTCTACGACGAGGATGCCAACGGTGCCTTCTTCATCAGAAACAGCGACAACAGAGAGAACTACGTCATCAGCGAGTACGTATGGGTGAACTACCGCCTGAGAAGTCCGAGGATGACTGATGCCAGCGTCATCATCGACGGGCACTGGACCACTGACGACAACACATATAACTATATGATGGAATACGATGAGGAACAGGGGTTATACACATGCAAGGTGCTTCAAAAACAGGGATACTACTCCTATCAGTACCTCTGCCGGAAACACGACGACAGCACCTTCCTCCTCCCGTCGGAAGGCAATTTCTACCAGACAGAGAACAACTACCTCGCTTTCATATATTATAAAGGAACAGGCGACAGAACCTGGCGCCTCATATCCTACCGATCTATTACCCAGAAATAACTGTCGGCTAATTAGATTCCTTATCCACAAACTCCTTCGGTGTCACCTTATACCTATGATAGAACTGTGATATAAAGTAGTTCGTCGACACGAATCCGCACTCAGCGGAGATCTTCGCGATATCCTTGTCCTTACGCTTCTTCAGAAGTTCATAAGCCCTGCTGAGCATCAGATGCGATGCCACGGGACGAGGGTTCTTGTAGATATTCGACGCCATCAGCTGGTAGAAATCAGACAACTGCATACCGGCAATACTGCTCAGGTCACGCATGCTGAGGTTACGCAGCGACTTGCTCTCCAGCACCGGGAGAAGCTTCTCCATCACAGTGGTAAACTCCTTCGGGAACTCGGAGATAGCCATCATATTATGGGCGGTCATCTCCTCTGGCATAGGCTCGAGTATCATTCCACTGTGAGCGTCACAATGATCAGCAAACGCCTTGATACGCTTGATGATGTTCAGCTCCTCGTTATAACGACGTGCCTTCAGACCAGCATTCTTAAGATACAGGTAGAGGAAGATTGTCAACAGGATGAGAAGTATCAAGACTCCCAAAAGAAGGATACCGGTGGTACGCCACCAAGGCTCGTTGATGTTGATCGTCCACTCGTATGGGGTGGTCGTCCATCTGTCAGGGAACATTGACGTTTGTACCTCTACCTTATAAGAGCCGGGAACGAGGGATATCAACGAGAGATTCAACAGTCCACTCTTGTCAACTTTCCCATCAGGACTGAACGGGGTATATACCTCCCACTTATCCTTCATGCCCGGACCACTAATCCTCACCCGGTAGTAGGTCTCCTCAGGTCTAAAGTAGTTAAGACCTGAGAATGTGAGAATTATGGTATTCTGATCGTAGTTGAGGTTTAGCTCGGAGGTACGAGTTATTGCCTTCTCGAGAATCACGTTACCATCAACCTCCTGACCTGTACGTACATCGATACCATTGACATGCAGACTAATGAGCTTTGGGAAGATTTCCGACAGGACACTGTCACCCAGGGTAGCCATCTTACCGGGGTTGAAGGTTAGGACATGATCGAGACTCTGCATCACTATCGTACCATCGCCGAGAATCATCGAACGTCCATTGACAAACGACTCACTGGGTACACCGTCATGATTGGTGTAACGAATGATGCGACGTATCTTGTCATCAACGAGTTCCAGGCAGCAAATACCATAGCTGGAACCTACCCAGATATTATGGTTCTTATCCTCCTGGATACAGTGAATGACATTGTTGAGAAGTCCGTCATGACGGGTTATCAGTTCGGGAAGATGTGCTGAGGCATTACGGTACACCTGCAGACCGGTAGACGTGCCTACCCAGTCCCAACCACGGGAATCACGGAAGACGCAATTAACGGTCTTGTCACGATACCTCTCCACTGGTGTGACATTCTTTTCGAGGATACTGTAGTAGTATTTTGCCTCACTCTCATGCCATGCATATGCTCGGAATGGGATGTTGTAAGGACGGGCATACAACAGGCCGCGCTTCTCAGTGCCAAGCCACATGCCTCCCTGCTTGTCGAACTCAATGGCGTTGATATCAGTAAGGAGCAGGGGTCCGTCGGACATTCTGATCTTCTCGATATGTTCAAGGTGCTTTGTGGAGAGGTCGTAGGTCCAGTAGCAGTATGCTGAAGGGATATAGAGCTTGCCTCCGTGCTCCTTTATATTGCTGAGGTAGTAAGGGGTCTCCATTATCGTCTCCCACTTCCAAGTGGTGAGGTCGAAGCGCAGGAGGATACCTACCTGAGAGTCGCCCTTCATTCCGTTACGTATCTGATAAACGGAGGTACCGAGCTTATAAACAATGGTATTGGAGCTATACAGCTTTGCCTTGGCTTTGTCATAAGGGAAATAGGAGGACTTTGTCTTGCCTGACGACAGTTCCTGCACTTCGAGCTCTCCATTGTCATAGAACAGGAGAAGATACTTGTCGTCATAGGTGTCGAGGTCCTGAAGATTGCAATCCTTCTTAACCTTATAATATTGTGTGCGCTCTACGCAATACAGACCTTTGTCACGAAGGAGGTAGAGACGGTTGTCGCTGTCACAGAACAGGTCGTGTACCTTATCGGATATGCCGAAGTCAAGGAACTCATCCACGATATTATCCACATACATCTCTCGCTTGAGGTCGACACAAGAAAGTGAGTTGCGCTTCTTGAACCACAGATGATGGTGCTTGTCGAAGTAAATATGTGCATGCCCACGATAGTTGGAGATAGGATAGGTATTCTCCGTAGTTGGGTCGATATATATGAACTTCTCACCATCGAAGAAGTTTATCTGACCGATAGTGGTAATGACAAGACGTCCGGTCTTTGTACAAGTGATGGTCTGTGCGGAGTTGTCTGCCAGACCATTGGCAGCATTATAGACGAAGAACTGTCTCTCCGTCTCAGCAGTCGCAAGGCTCTTCGAAAGAAGCAGAGCACAAGCAAAAGCAAATATTCTTACTAATCGCTTTGGCATATCGCTTTGGCATAAATAGGTTGATATTTATGGCACAAAGTTACTAAGAATTTGGCAAATAACAAAGAATTTTTAGAAAAAGTCTGTTTTTATTTGGTAATTCGACCGATTTGGATTAATTTTGCACCGCCAATGGAGCAATCCCCACTTGTTGAGGGGTACCGTCGGCAAGATAAATTGCATAGGAATATGAAAGTAATGAAATTTGGCGGAACGTCCGTAGGTTCCGTAAAAAGCATTCTTAGCTTGAAGAAAATTGTGGAGACAGAGGCTCGGACGCAACCTGTCGTAGTAGTAGTAAGTGCACTTGACGGCATCACCGACAAACTGATTGCCACATCAAAGATGGCCAAGCAGGGCGATGACCGCTATCGCGAGGAATTCGACGCGATGGTGACGCGCCACCACCAAATGATCGAGGCCATCATTACGGATGAGAAAAAGCGCATTGACTTATTCAACAATGTAGACCAGCTCTTCGACCAGTTGAAGAGTATCTACTATGGTGTGTACCTTATTCACGACTTGTCGAAGAAGACGGAGGATACTATCGTCAGCTATGGTGAGCGCCTCAGCTCGCATATCGTGGCGGCGATGATAAAGAACGGTGTGCGTATGAACAGCCGTGACTTTATCCGCACGGAGAAGAAGCAGGGCAAGCACGTGATAGACGCTGACCTGACGACAGAGTTGGTTAAGGAGGCCTTCAATGGTCTCAGCGACAAGCAGATATATGTAGTCCCGGGATTCATAGCCCGTGACCGTGACACACACGAGACGACCAACCTGGGTCGTGGCGGGAGTGACTATACCGCCTCCATCATAGCAGCAGTGCTCAACGCAGAGGTGCTGGAGATATGGACCGACGTCGATGGATTCATGACAGCCGACCCGAAGGTCATCAAGAGTGCATACACTATCAACGAACTGTCGTATATCGAGGCGATGGAACTATGTAACTTCGGTGCGAAGGTGATCTACCCACCGACCATCTACCCCGTATGCGTAAAGAACATCCCCATAAAGGTAAAGAACACATTCAATCCCGAGCATCCGGGAACACTCATAAAGTCGAGGATCGAGAACGACCAGAAGCCCATCAAGGGTATCTCAAGCATCAAGGGGACATCGCTAATCACCGTTACCGGCCTGTCGATGGTTGGCGTGATAGGTGTCAACAGACGAATCTTCACCACCCTGGCAAACAAGGGAATCTCTGTCTTCATGGTGTCACAGGCATCATCAGAGAACTCTACCTCTATCGGTGTGCGCGACGAGGATGCCGAGGCAGCTGCTGAGGCACTCAACGCAGAGTTCGCAAAGGAGATAGAGACGGGTGCCATGTTCGAGATGCAGGTGGAGAGCGGACTTTCCACTATCGCCATTGTTGGTGAGAACATGAAGCAGACCCCAGGTATAGCCGGTAAGCTCTTCGGTACACTCGGACGATCCGGTATCTCCGTCATAGCATGTGCACAGGGAGCATCGGAGACAAACATATCATTCGTTGTCGACGGACGGTTCCTCAGGAAATCACTCAATGTGCTCCATGACTCGTTCTTCCTCTCGGAATACAAGGTGCTCAACATATTCATCTGCGGTATCGGTACCGTGGGAGGCATGCTGCTCGAACAGATACGTACTCAGCAGCAGTACCTCATGCAGACAAAGAGCCTGAAACTCAATGTGGTGGGTATCAGCGACGTGAACAACTTCGTGCTCGACCGCGATGGTATCGACCTCAACAACTACGAGAAAATCCTCCGTGCAGGCTATGCCGCAAATACGGAGCACATGCGTGACGAGATTGTAAAGATGAATATCTTCAACAGCGTCTTCGTAGACTGTACGGCAAGCAAGCAGATAGCACAGCTGTATCAGACCTTCCTCGAGCATAACATCAGTGTGGTTGCAGCCAACAAGATTGCTGCCTCGAGCGACTATGACAGTTACATAAAACTGAAGCAGACAGCCCGTGACCGTGGTGTGTGGTTCCGTTATGAGACCAATGTAGGAGCTGGTCTGCCTATTATTGGAACTATCAACGACCTGTGCAACTCAGGTGATAAGATCCTGAAGATAGAAGCCATCCTCAGTGGTACGCTGAACTTCATCTTCAACGAGATATCAGCCGACGTGCCGTTCTCTGAGACTGTAAGACGAGCCAAGGAGCAGCGCTACTCCGAGCCAGACCCACGCATCGACCTCAGTGGTACCGACGTGATCCGCAAACTCGTCATCCTGACCCGTGAGGCAGGATATAAGGTGGAGCAGGAAGACGTGGAGAAGCATCTCTTCGTGCCAGATAGTTATTTTGAGGGCAGCATCGACGACTTCTGGAAGAAACTGCCAGAGCTGGATGCCGACTTTGAAGCCCGTCGCAAGGTGCTGGAGGCAGAGGGCAAGCGCTGGCGCTTTGTAGCAACCATGGAGAATGGTAAGACGAACGTAGCGCTGAAGGAGGTGCCACAGGGGCACCCGTTCTATCCTCTTGAGGGTTCCAACAATATCGTACTGCTCACCACCGAGCGCTACAAGGAATATCCTATGCTCATACAGGGCTATGGTGCCGGAGCTGCTGTGACTGCTGCCGGTGTCTTCGCTAACATCATGAGTATCGCTAATATTTAGTCATATGAAACATATCATCATTTTAGGTGATGGCATGGCAGATCTTCCCGTCGAGAGACTCGGTGGGAAGACATTGCTACAACATGCCAGCATACCCATGATTGACCGACTGGCACGAGAAGGACGCTGTGGCAGACTTATCACAGTACCGGAAGGATTCCCTCCCGGATCAGAGGTGGCCAATACCGCCATCCTGGGCTACGACCTTAATAAGGTGTATGAAGGCAGAGGCCCACTTGAGGCTGCAAGTATAGGATACGAGATGGCAGATGATGACTTCGCCATAAGGTGTAACATCATCACCATCGAAGACGGAAAAATCATCACCCATAACGGAGGTAACCTTGAGACAGAGGATGCCGATGTACTTATCAGATACCTGAACGACAACCTCGCAAAGCCTATCAACAAGAGAGAAGGCTGCGAGAGGGTGAAGTTCATCACGGGAATACAATACCGTCACCTGCTGGTGATAAAAGGAGGAAATAAGGATATCGTCTGTGCCCCACCCCACGACCATCCAAATGAGGAGTGGAGACCACTTTTGGTAAAGAGTGCTGACACATCTTGTGCCTCACATCACTCAGCCCTTACTGCCGAACAGACAGCCGACCTCATTAACGAATTGATTCTCAAGTCGCAAGAGCTATTGGCTAAACATCCTTACAACCTCGCCAAGGCAGCGAAAGGTGAGCGTCAGGCAAACAGCATCTGGCCTTGGAGCGGGGGTTATCGCCCGTCGATGGAGACACTGATGACACAGTATCCACAGGTGAAGTCGGGGGCTGTCATCTCTGCTGTAGACCTCATCAGGGGTATCGGTCATTATGCCGGATTGAGAATCATCGAAGTAGAAGGTGCCACAGGTCTAGCCAACACCAATTACGAAGGTAAGGCACAGGCAGCGATAGAAGCGCTCAAGAAAGACGACTTCGTGTTTGTACATGTGGAAGCCAGTGACGAGGCAGGACATGACGGAGACCTCGAACTGAAGCTCAAGACTATCGAGTATCTTGACCAGAGACTCATCAAGCCTGTCTATGACGAGATAAGCACCTGGGACGAGCCTGTGGCAATAGCAGTGCTACCAGACCACCTCACCCCTGTAGAGATGAGGATACACGTAGGACAGCCTGTGCCTTTCCTAATATGGCATAAAGGTATCAAGGCAGATGACGTGCAGCAGTATGACGAGGTGTCGTGTGTATCCGGATCGTACGGCCTGCTTAAGCTGGATGAGTTTATGAAGGAATTCATGAAGGTGAATTAATAACAGAAACAATAATAATTATGAGATATTATAGTACCAACGGTGAGGCACCGATAGCCGACCTGCACAAGGCGGTAGTAAAGGGACTAGCAGAAGACAGGGGCCTCTACATGCCAGAAGAGATAAAGAAACTCCCTAAGGTGTTCTTCGAGAACATTCAGGACATGACATTCCAGCAGATTGCCTACAATGTGGCAAGTGCATTCTTCGGAGACGACGTCGATCTCGACGCCCTTCAGGACATCGTGTATGACACACTCTCCTTCGACTGTCCTGTAGTGAATTTGAAAGATAACATATACGCCCTGGAACTATTTCACGGCCCCACCCTCGCCTTCAAGGATGTAGGCGCACGCTTCATGGCACGACTCCTACAGTATTTCATCAGGATGGAAGGCAAGGAACAGGTAAATGTCCTCGTTGCCACATCCGGAGATACCGGCTCAGCAGTTGCCAACGGTTTCTTGGGAGTTGATGGTATCCACGTGTATGTGCTCTACCCGAAAGGAAAGGTCTCGCCCATCCAGGAATGTCAGTTCACCACTCTCGGCAAGAACATCACCGCTATAGAGGTCGACGGCGTCTTCGACGACTGTCAGACCCTTGTGAAGAACGCCTTTATGGACAAGGAGCTGAACAACCACATGAAACTGACCTCAGCCAACAGCATCAATGTGGCCCGTTTCCTGCCTCAGGCATTCTATTACTTCAATGCCTATGCCAGGATGAAGGCAATGGGAAAGGCAGACAATCTGGTGATTTGCGTACCATCAGGCAACTTCGGGAATATCTGTGCAGCCCTCTTCGGACACGAGATGGGTCTGCCCGTCAAGCGTTTCATAGCAGCCAACAATGCCAACGACATCTTCTACAAGTATCTGCAGACAGGCATATATGATCCCAAGCCATCAGTACAGACACTCGCAAATGCGATGGATGTAGGTGACCCGTCGAATTTTGCACGTATATACAACCTATACGGTAAAAGTCATGAGAAGATCACCAGTCTTATAAGTGGAGCGACATACAATGACGACCGGATAAGAGAGTCAATGAGAGAGTGCCATCATAGTTGCAGCTATATCCTCGATCCTCATGGTGCTTGTGGATATCAGGCACTCGTAGAAGGACTGAAGGAGAACGAGGTGGGAGTATTCTGCGAGACAGCCCATCCGGCAAAGTTCAAGGAGAAGGTTGACGAGATCCTCGGCATCGACGTAGAGATTCCTGAGCGTCTTGCTGCATTCATGAAGGGCGAGAAGCAGAGTGTGGCTATGAGCAAGGATTTTGTAGACTTTAAGAAGTACCTTATGGCACGTTAAAGAACGAATTTACCACCCTAAAAAGGTGCTAAACAAAGAAAATTCGTTGATTTAACATTTTTTTACTGGCAAATACTTGCAATTTTCGAAATAAATCCATACCTTTGCAACGTGTGTTTTTCATAGTATTAGATTTAAGGTTAACATTAGGGGCTCAGCGGAGCCCCATTTTTTATTTCTATGCAAAAACGAACAATATACTATTAATAAACTGGATAAGCAGAATATAAAGCACGAACAGCGGAGCACCGTTGTTGATACCTGAGGAGAGAGCGTCGAGAATGTCTGTCAGATCCTTCAGTTGTCCGGACATAATACCGTATACCACAGAGACGACAGACAGGCCGAAGGCAACAAGAGGAATGATGCTACGGCTGAAAGGTGAAGGGAATAATGAGCCTGTTGCAGAGAGTAGTATAGCATGAGGAATAACGGTAAGCATGAGAATCACTGCCACATAAGCAACAAGAAACGCCACTGCCACTCTCAGGGCTGTCTTTTCACGATACGTTACCTGATGGCCGTTATCAGTCAATGAAGGCAAGCCCGACTTCTGGAATGCCCCGAAGGCAATAAGGAGAATTATCAGCCATACAAGTAAAGGAGAGGCCACAGTATCAGTGAAGCCTCCGATATACCATCTCAGCCCCTCACTCGACAATAGGGAGCGTACCCTTTCCATACCAGTAGCAGAGAGAATCCATGACAAGAGTATCAGCACCAGTTCTGCCAGAAGCAGTACGAGAGCCGACTTTGCCAGAAGTCCCTTGCTGAATATGGAACTATCAGTCTTCATCCGGAACGAGGTTGTCGATATCGATGATGTGCAGTTCTATGGCACGCACCACGAGTCTTGTAGCATTGACACTACCCTCGGTATCAGAGAAGAGCTTCCTGATAAGTTCATTCTGGCGCTTCTCAAGACTCTTCACTCCAAAGGGCATTCCACGCAGACCGGTGATCTGCTCCTTAGTGTATCCTAATGCCAGATGGCGCAGGAAACGCTCATCGTACTCATCTACCTCGTAGTTTACCAACGACTCTTGTTTAGCCAACTGTCCACTGACAGCCTGCTTGAAGCGCTCTACGATCTTCTCCAGTATCGGTTCGTTGAACACCAGTGTCTTTCCCTCCATCACCGCATTGACATCCCCACGTGTTAGGAGTTCGCCAGTCTTGAGTATGATACCGTCAGCACCAGCGTCGAGCACGTCGACCCACAGTTTCTCGTTGAGTATCTCACCAGTGAAGATAAGCACCTTTATGTCAGGATGCATCTCCTTAGTAGAGCGGCATATCTCCACCCCTACAGTTGTAGACCCACCCAGTCCCAGGTCCAGAAGAAGCAGGTCAGGCTTCTGCTGTTTCAGGAGTTTCCAGTATGCTGCCTCGTTGTCAGCCGTCCCGATGACTTCTGCCTCGGGAATGTCATTACGTATGATACCCAGAGTGCCTTTCAGTTCGAGGGGCACGTCCTCTACGATAATCACTTTAAAACGATTCATATTATTACTGCTTTTTATTTGTTACTACTGCGGGAAGAATGATTTTGACAAAGGTCATGCCATCTATATTCTCAGCACTGATGCCACACATACGGCGATTAGTGGCCTCACCATGATCTCTGACTATCTGTCTGCATAGCAGATAAGGGATATTTTTTGCCGAGGCTGGAGTGAATAGCAGACGAGCCTCTTCGTCGGAGAGATGCAGTTTAGGCATCGTCACCGTCACATCTGCATATTTGTCTTTCAGGGAAACAGACACTTTTCCCCCACCCTCCTTCCGGAGAATCTCAAACAGATAACCGATCAGGTTCCTATCGCCCAGTATACCATTCTCCTGAGGATGGATATGCATGCGCACTCCCTCAAGCTGATGCATCGCCTGTTGGGAGAGGATGCCATATAACTCACGATAGTAGCCTACGACCTCTGAGAGAGAGCCTATGTCCCCCTGTTCGATGAGCTGTGCAATACGCGAGGGATAATACATCGTCTCGTGCTTAAGCGTAGAGAGACAGTTATCGAGCACGGCATTTGCAACATGGAGCTTGTTGTTCTCCAGTTCCGCACGTTTTAGTTCATCATCTGTGATCTCAAGGTTAGAACGTTTCTCCTTTTCCATCAGGAAACGGTAATACAGCCTGTGGCGATAATAGAGCAGATAATAAGCAGGCGGTATGGACAGCAACAGAAGCACGAGTAGTATCACCGCAATACTCTTATTCGCCTGTGATTGTTGCATCTGCCTGCAATAGGCGGGAAGGGTGTTGTCTGCCGACAACTCCTTATACAACTGAGTATATATCTTATTGTTATACGAATACACCTGCCACTCATGCAGTGCCAAGGCAGCCACAGCGCTCTCGTTACGCATATCAAGGACAACCTGATAGTTAACGTCCAGAGAATCATGGAACCAACTGATCTCCGGAGCTGTCAGTGAAGGATTGCCCAATTTCTGGAGCAGCAGTTTCCCACCAGGACGAATCTTCTGATAGTGCAGGTTGAGAAAGTACCTGCAACTGTCAGCAAAGAGCAGTGTCTTCTCGTATGTCCCGTTGATATTAGAGAAAAATGCAGAGTCAGCATACACAGCAGCCTTTCCGAGAGCGTCAGAGGCATTGCCAAATGACGGGTTAGAGCACAGGAGAGACAATAATACAAGTACACGCATGATTCCCTTGGGTAGTCTGAAATACAGCCGTGAACCCTTGCTCAGCGTACTCTCTGCAGAAATCCTGCACACACTGAAGATATTCGACAGTTTGCGGTATTTCTCTATTATACCCTTGCAGTTAAGCAGTCCGAAGCCATGAGAAGCAGGCAGTGTGCTATTGGCATTGCTTATTGGTTTGGCATCGAAGAGATGAGCCAATTGCTCTTCCGTCATTCCCTGCCCGGTATCGCTGACAGATATCTCCACATAGTCAGGAGTCACTGTAGCAGAGAGCTCCACCCTTCCCCCGGGAGCAGTAAACTTACGGGCATTATCGGTTAGGGTGTTAAGCATAAAGAGCGTGAGTACCCTGTCGGCTTTCACCTGAGCATTTGTCTCCTTCACTTCGAGAGATATGCCTTTCATCTCAAAGCTCTTCCGCCCCTTAGCCACAAGGTCGAAGAGCGGCTGCAGGGCAAAGGACTCCACCTTAACGTTAAGCTCCCCCTGACGGAGCTGTATCCACTGGGTGAGGATGTCATTATAGACATTTATCTGACTGATGAGTTCACCGACATATTCCATATCACCACCTTTATCCACCTCATGGATGATACGGTCGATAAACGGAGTGACACTGTTCACGAGCGATATCCTTGCCCGTTGTTCCAAATTGCGTCGCTCACTGGTCTCCACCCGCAAGCGTCCCATAGCAAGTTCGTCCTGTCGCTGTTCAAGGAGGTCGTCCAACTGATTATGCTGTCGCTGCTTCTTGTTGAGGTGATTGAAGAGCCACAGCGAGAACAGTAGCAGTACGATAGCCCCCCCCACGGCTATGAGCATCCAGTTGAGTTGCTTTGCAGACGACTCCAGCAGACTGGCTCGCGCCTCCAACTGTCGGTCCTGACGTGTGTCGGTCATCAGGTCGATATAGATGTTGCGGTTAACATCGCTCTGTTCCTTATTGTCCATGGCAGAATAAGCAACACTAAGCTGTTCCCTGATACTTGCCACAAGATCAGGGGCCTGATTGATGATTGGGTCAGACAGAGCCTGTTCGAGGTTATACAGAGCCGACTCAAAATCACCTATCTGACGAAAACATGATGCGAGAGTTCGATAAGCGCCCGCAATCTGATACACATCGCCAAACTCTGAAAATATGCCCAATGCCCCCTCAGCCAGCCAGCCAGGTATCATATCCTCCTCAATGCCATCGGGATTGAGGAATTTCATTGTAGGCATGTTATCATCGATAAGCTGTCTGCGGTAGTTCTCATCCATGAGATGTTCAGACAGAGCCTCAAGTGCATTTGCTGCAAAATAGGGATATCCCCCCTTGCGGGCAATCATAAAACAACGAATGAGGTGGTCAAACTCCTGCTGGTTGATATCCTGTTGTGTTCCTTCCGTTATTATCCCTCCTGCACCTATATTATAAAGATAATTAAGATACTGCGCCGTATCGCGTTGCACCTCATTGGCATCGATGGCATTCAAGGCGTCAATAGACTGTCGCTCAAGACCTACATAATAATAATATGTGGAATTGACAATGGCATATTCCGTCTCGGCATAGAGGAGATTGCCAGCATCCCGAACGGTGAGAGCGTTCCGTTCTTCATTGATACGACGCAAAGCCCTGTCTGCCAGTTCACGGTATTCATGAAACTCTCTATTACGCGACCTACGCTGGCAAAGTCGCATCTGCTGCACATAGGCTACGAGCAGCTGTATCTGATTATCAGTAATTTCTACAATTTCATTCAAGTATTTCTCCGCATCAGAATACCTCATTCTGACAATATTCACGAAAGCGAGGTTATTAAGAGCCTCAGCCTTGCCCTTATCGTATCCTTCGGAGAGATCGAATGCTTTCTTCGCATAGTATTCTGTAGAGTCAACATTACGGTAGTGACAGGCATAGGATTTGGAATTCAGCTTGTCTACAGTCTGCCGGTCAGGACTTGAACATGCTGATAAGAGCAATGACGATATAAATAGTATCCAAATTCTCATCTAAACATAATTTCCCCTTCCAGCGAGTGCCAGAAGGGGAAAAGATTGTAATCTGATTTATGCGCGTGCCTTAGCTACGTAGCCAAGAGCCTCCTTGCACTTATCGGTAACATACTGCCAGTCGCCAGCCTTCACCTTGTCTGACGGGAACAGCTTTGACCCCATGCCTACGCAGAACACTCCAGCCTTGAACCAGCCCTTCAGGTTCTCCTCCTCAGGAGCAACACCACCTGTAACCATGATTTTCGACCAAGGCATTGGAGCCTTGAGACCCTTTACCATGTTTGGTCCAACAACATCACCGGGGAATACCTTTGTTAGGTCGCATCCCAGTTCCTGAGCCTTACCGATTTCTGAAACTGTCATGCAGCCTGGGCAGTAAGGAACGAGGCGACGGTTACAAACGGGAGCGATATCAGGATTGAGCAGCGGACCAACAACGAAGCAAGCCCCCAGCTGGATATACATTGCAGCAGTAGGAGCATCAACGATAGAGCCGATACCCAGTGCCAGTTCCGGACATTCTTTGTCAGCCCATTTCACCAGCTCACCGAAAATCTCCTGAGCGAAGTCACCACGATTAGTAAACTCGAAAGCGCGAACACCACCCTCGTAGCAAGCCTTCACTACATTCTTACAAGTCTCGAGATCCTTGTTATAGAATACGGGAACCATACCCGTATCGCCAATCTTCTTCAGAACGGCTATTTTATCAAACTTTGCCATTTCTCTTATTATTCTTTATATTCACGTTTGAAAAAGTATGTACCACACTCCACGGCAACGAGTTCCCAGCCTTCATAACCAAGTTCATTCAATTTCTTCTCGACACCGACAAGGCGTGTCACAACCTTATATTCAAACTGTTTCATATACTTTTATTATTATCTTTGAACACGTCCATTAGCATTACCACCAGCGAGAGACTCAACCTCCTCGACAGATACCAGGTTGAAGTCGCCATTAATAGTGTGCTTCAGAGCAGAAGCAGCCACAGCAAACTCGAGAGCCTCGCCCTGGGTAGACTTTGTCAGCAGACCATGTATCAGGCCACCAGAGAAAGAGTCACCACCACCAACGCGGTCGATGATAGGATTGATCTCATAACGCTTTGACTGATAGAACTCCTTACCGTCGTAGATAAGAGCCTTCCATCCGTTGAATGTAGCGCTATAGCTCTCACGGAGAGTAGAAACGACATACTTGAATCCGAACTCTTTCATCATCTGCTTGAAGATACCCTCGTAACCGGCAGCATCAGTCTGTCCACTCTCTACGTCAGCATCAGGTTTGAAACCGAGGCAGAGCTCTGCATCTTCCTCGTTACCGATACATACGTCAACATACTGCATCAGCGGACGCATGATAGAAATAGCCTTCTCAGAAGTCCAAAGCTTCTTACGGAAATTGAGGTCGACAGACACAGTAACGCCATGACGCTTTGCAGCCTCACAGGCAAGTTTTGTCAATTCTGCAGCCTTGTCGGAGATTGCCGGAGTGATACCTGACCAGTGGAACCATGCAGCACCCTCCATGATCTTGTCGAAGTCGAAGTCAGAAGGATCAGCCTCAGCGATAGCAGAGTGAGCACGGTCGTAGATAACCTTTGAAGGACGCATAGAAGCACCTGTCTCAGCATAATACAGTCCCACGCGGTCACCACCACGAGCAATGAAATCAGTGTTGACACCATAGCGGCGCATAGCATTAACAGCAATCTGACCAATCTCATGCTTGGGAAGTTTAGATACGAAATAAGCCTCGTGCCCATAGTTGGCTACAGAGATAGCCACATTAGCCTCACCACCGCCAGGGATGATGCGGAATGATTCACTCTGAATGAAACGATCGTTTCCTTGTGGAGAAAGGCGAAGCATAATCTCGCCCAATGTTACGATTTTTGCCATTTTAATGTTTTTGTTTTAGTGATTTATTACTATAATTAATTATTTTCACGGCAAAGGTATGAAAAATTTTCGATTCCGCCAAACATTATTATGTGAAAAAGCACAAAATTTACGGAAACGATTTCAGGAAATCGAAAAGTATCGCAATTATTTGGCTGTTCGGGAAAAAACATGTAACTTTGCACACAATATTGATTATTATAAACCGATATGGCAAAAGATAACATCAGAATAAAGGACATAGCAGAGCGAGCCGGTGTGTCTGTGGGCACAGTAGACCGTGTGCTCCACAACCGTCCCAATGTGTCAAAAGCATCTTTAGACAAAGTCAACAAGGCGTTAGAGGAGATGGACTATAAGCCCAACGTATATGCCTCAGCGCTTGCATACAATAAGAGCTACACCTTCTATATTGTGCTTCCCAAGCACGAGCAGGAGGCCTACTGGGACGAGATAGAGGAAGGAGCCCAGGCATGTACCGATTTCAGGAGGGATTTTGGAGTCAAGCTGAAATACATCTACTATGAGCGCTTCAACAATGCAGCCTTCACAAGGATGGTACGTGAGTTCCTGACAGAAAAGTTTGACGGTGTCATCATCGTGCCCACAACACTGGAACAGACGGCACGGTTCACCGAGAAGCTTACTGAAAGAGGTATTCCATACGTTCTCCTCGACTCCTATATGCCCGACCTTAAGCCTCTCTCCTTCTTCGGACAGGACTCTTTTGCCAGCGGATACTTCGCTGCAAAGATGCTGATGCTCATCGCTGCCAAGGAGAAAGAGATAGCCCTGGTGAAACAAACGCGTGACGGAAAGGTTGGCTCAAAGCAACAGGCCAACCGTGAAACCGGTTTCCGTCACTACATGGTAGACCATTTCCCAGACATTAAGATAACGGAAGTAGACCTCCCACTTGACGACGAAAACAAAGACTACGACGAGATACTGGATAAGTTCTTCACCACCCACTCGCAGATACACCACTGTATCACTTTCAACTCAAAGGCACATATTGTGGGAGAATTCCTCCAGAAGAGCAATCGCCGCAACATTCAGATCATGGGGTACGACATGGTGCCAAAGAATGAAGAGTGCATCCGTCAAGGCAGCATCTCCTTTCTCATCGCCCAACATGCCTATCAGCAGGGATATGCAAGCGTAAATGCCCTATTCGAGGCTGTAGTACTCAAGAGAGCAGTCAATCCGGTGAATTACATGCCTATTGAGATTCTTACAAAGGAAAATGTGGAATTCTACCGCAGGACAGCAATTTAAGATACTAAACAATTATATTTATGGAACAAGCTACTTATTTGAAGATTAATCCGGCTGACAGTGTCGTTGTATGCCTTCAGCCTAAGCAGAAAGGAGAGATTATAGAAGTTGACGGTCTTAACATCACCCTGAACCAGGACACCCCTGCAGGTCACAAGGTGCTTATCAAGAATGTCAAAGAAGGTGAGGATATCATCAAATACGGTTACCCCATCGGTCATGCCCGCCAGGACATGAAGGCTGGAGACTGGGTGAATGAGACCAACCTCAAGACCAACCTCTCAGGGACGCTGGAGTACACTTATCAGCCAGTGAACAAGGAACTGAGCATAGCCAAGGAAGACCGAACCTTCAAGGCATACAAGCGCAAGAACGGTGACGTAGGCGTAAGAAACGAAATATGGATCGTGCCTACGGTTGGCTGTGTCAACGGTATCGCTGAAAAGCTTGCAGAGAAGCTGCGCCAAGAGACAGGTCTAAATAACATCGACAGCATCTACGCATGGCACCATAACTACGGTTGTTCACAGCTCTCCGAAGACCATGAGAATACCCGTAAGATCCTTCGTGACATCTGTCTTCATCCAAATGCAGGAGGCGTGCTAGTGTTAAGTCTCGGTTGTGAGAACAATCAGCCCGAAGACTTCATGGCCATGCTTGGTGACTACGACAAGGACCGCATCAAGCTGCTCGTAACCCAGCGTGTAGAAGGTGACGAGATAGAAGAAGGCATGAAGATACTGCGTGAGCTTTATGATATCGCCAGCAAGGACAAGCGTGAGGACGTACCTGTAGACATGCTACGCGTAGGTCTGAAATGCGGTGGTTCTGACGGATTCTCAGGTATCACAGCCAACCCACTGGTGGGAGAGTTCAGCGACTGGCTTGTGGCACAAGGAGGAACAAGTGTTCTCACCGAGGTGCCAGAGATGTTCGGTGCCGAGACAATCCTCATGAATCGTTGCAAGACACCAGAGCTCTTCGAGCAGACCGTATCCATGATCAACAACTTCAAGAACTACTTCCTCTCTCACGGAGAGCCTGTAGGCGAGAATCCTTCCCCAGGAAACAAGGCTGGAGGTATCTCCACCCTTGAGGACAAGGCACTGGGCTGTACCCAGAAGTGTGGAAAGGCACCTGTAAGTGGAGTGATGGAATATGGAGACCGCCTTGAGAACAAGGGTCTTAACCTACTCTCTGCACCTGGCAATGACCTTGTAGCAGCTACAGCCCTCGCATCATGCGGATGTCATATAGTACTCTTCACCACCGGTCGTGGCACACCTTTCGGCACATTCGTTCCCACGATGAAGATTGCCACCAATCCGACACTCGCCAACAGGAAACCGAACTGGGTGGACTTCTCCGCAGGACAGCTCGTTGAGGGCCGCACCATGAAGGAACTCGTACCAGAGTTCATAGAAAAGGTACTCGCCGTTGCCAGTGGTCAGAAAGCCCGCAACGAAGAGAATGACTATCGTGAAATCTCAATCTTCAAGAATGGAGTAACATTATAAATGAGAGGTCTAATGGCATTGTCACCCTTAGGGGTGTTCATCGTATTGTATCTAGTCACCAGCATCATTGCTGGTGACTTCTACAAGGTACCCATCACTGTGGCATTCATGGTGTCGAGTATCTATGCGGTGCTCATCCATGGAGGCAGGCCACTACGTGAGAGGATCGACATCTTCAGTCGTGGTGCAGCAACGGGTCAGATGATGCTGATGATCTGGATCTTCGTTCTCGCAGGAGCATTTGCCAACTCAGCGAAGGTGATGGGCAGCATTGATGCCACAGTCAACCTTACCCTCTCTCTCCTCCCCCCTCAGATGCTGCTGGCAGGTCTCTTCATTGCAGCCTGTTTCATCTCAATATCAATTGGCACGAGTGTAGGCACCATAGTAGCCCTCACCCCAATAGCAGCAGGAGTAGCCGGACAGACTGGCACAGACGTATCACTGATGACGGCAATAGTCGTAGGAGGTTCTCTTTTCGGCGACAACCTCTCATTCATCTCCGATACAACCATCGCAGCCACCTCCACACAAGGATGCAGGCTGTCAGACAAGTTCAGGGTCAACTCGTTTATCGTTGTCCCTGCTGCCATAGTAATACTACTGGTATATATCATCCTCGGTGCAGATGTAAGTGCGCCACAGCAGATAGGAGACGTGCAGTGGGTAAAGGTAATCCCCTATCTAGCGGTACTTGCCACTGCAGTTTTCGGAATGAACGTGATGGCAGTGCTTACCCTTGGTATCATTCTCACAGGAATCATCGGACTGATAACAGGATCCTTTGATGTCTTCGGATGGATGCAGTCCATGGGCGACGGTATCATAGGCATGGGCGAGTTGATCATCATAACGATGATGGCAGGTGGGATGCTTGAACTGATAAAACAGCAGGGAGGCATCGACTATATCATCCGTCGGATGACTCAGCATATCCATGGCAAGCGAGGTGCCGAGCTTAGCATAGGAGCCCTTGTGGCAATGGTAGATGTATGTACTGCCAATAACACTGTGGCCATCATAACCATTGGAAGCATCGCCAAGCAGATAGGCGACAGATACGGTGTAGACAACAAGAAGGCTGCCTCTATCCTCGACACTTTCTCCTGTGCAGTTCAGGGGCTCATCCCCTACGGAGCCCAGCTTCTGATGGCTGCAGGACTGGCTGCTATCAACCCAGCCAGCATTATACCATATTTATATTATCCCATAGCAATAGGTATAGCAGCATTGCTGTCGATACTATTCAGATATCCCAGGAGGTACTCATGATAAACATCATTCAGCGTAATTTCTTCCGTCTTCTCCGTTCCGGAGCCTTCGAGAGCAAGGAACAGATAGAACCGATGTCAGTCTACAAGTGGCAGAAACTTTTCCAACTGAGCTTGATGCACGATGTTGCAGGATTCGCCTACGACGGACTTATGCGCTGCAAGGATCAGTTCTTTGTGCATCTCACTGATTCCCAGTGGAAACAATGGGAAAATACTATCAACGACATGCGCAAGTCTCCACATAATGACGATGGTGAAGATGATGAGTTCCTACGTGCAGACCACCTTACCAATCCCATTCTCAATCGTAAGTTGCAGTCGATACTCGACGATGAGAATTCTGATATCAAGAGCCGTCAGATGCTGTTAATGATCATTCGTTTATCCCGACATATTCTCAACGAGGGGTTGCCTGTGAGACAATTGATAGAACTCGGCACCTTCCTGCGAACAGACGGTAACGGTTGTGATGCCACGATGCTCGAACAGTGGATAAAGAGTCTGAAGCTTCAGCCAGTTGCCCGTCTTGAAGCCTCGCTGCTGATAATGCTTCTCGGTTTCAGCCGCGAGGAGATTTCTTTTGTTGGAGACAAAGACGACAAGAACCTCGGGCATATAGCCCAAGACCTTATCGAGTTCACGAACACCCGTGCCAAAGATTTCTATTTCTCTCAAGACGAGGGTAACATCTTCGTTCATACAAGTAACGGAAGTGCCATGCTCTGGCATATTCGCCGTAGTGCACGATACTTCCGTTATTATCCATCAGAGACGCTTACGAACTTCTTTGCATCATTCGCTCACTCTCTGTCTCATATCGAAGAGTGATTACTCCGCAAGTCTTTCAAGGGCAGCAGCTTCTTGAGCTTTCTGAATAGAGTCCTGCTCTTCCTGACGCATTTTTTCCTCAGCCTCCTCACGCAGTCTGTCATAGGCATTTGCAGCCTCGTCATAGTACTGCCCCTGCTGATGTGAGAGCATGTACTTCTGGTATGCCTCCATAGAATTCTCAAACTTTGCCGCGTCGAAGTCAAGCGAATCGATTATCAGTATAGCTTCCGGTATATGAATGTTCTCCGGATTACGGTCAATGAAGAGTTGCAGGGCTGCCTTCGACTTACTGGCAAGGGCATTCTCCCAGTCACGGTCGATCTTCTTCATCACATTCAGATGAGCCTTTACAGAGTCTCGATGAACCATAGGTGCATCGATATACATATCCAGATAGTTCTGAAGCACAGCCGGTTCGGTGCTCATCATCGCATTCTCATAGGCCCGCAGCTCGTTCTCCTGCTGTGACTTTTGATAGAAATAGATGCCAAGGAACAGGATTATCAAAGCCAGCACCAGAGCCATAATGAGCGTTGACCATAGAGCCTTATGACTTTTCTTCTTAGGCTGTTCACTCACCTTCGATTCGGGTATCTCAGGCACTTCTGGTACCAGCCCATAATCCTCCGTAACATGTGATTTCGCTGATGCGTTGATGCTACAGTGACAGTTGGGGCACTCACAGTCGTCCTTGAAGATATACGCTCCACAATCAGGGCAACGTGTTATTTTTCCTGCTATCTCTATGCCGCAGGAAGGGCATGTTTTTGCGCGGTCGCTAACCTGATGACCGCATTCTGGACATTTTATTATCATTGTCTTCTATACTTTTATTTATGTCTGAATCTTATTTCCCTCAGTCCATGCCTTCCCATGAACCTGGACTTATCAATATATCCGTTGACTCCCACGATACGTCCCTTACCGGTATATTGCCATAGTGTAATGTCCCGCTCGTCGGCAAGCACTGGCTCCTCATCTGTATACATAGCAATCATCAGCTGGTAATCGTTTAACACACCTATCAGGTGCCTGTTATAGAAATTGCGGAAGGTATACACCAATGGTTTCTGGCGATAGGTCTTCTCTATCATTCCGAGAAATGTTGTTAGCGAATCACGGAACTGTCCTACAGAGAGTCCTCCAAGAGTCTCGACATCTATCATCGGTATAAGATCCTGCTCGCCGGGTCTGCACTGCGTAGTAAAGTTCTTCAGTTGCAGATGCAGCGGTGTCTTAGGACGGAAGAAGTGATACGAACCGACCTTAAGTCCATATCGATGAGCCAGTTCGATATTCCTCTCATACTTAGCATCGATACGGTCACCACCCTCAGTAGCCTTGAGATAGACATATGCCATCTTCGTATTCTCTCCGACTGTCTCCCAAAACACCTCTCCCTGATAATGGCTGAGATCGATGCCATGCACATGGCTACAAGTGTCTTCACACATCAAATAGGGATTATAATTACTATCCTCGAGATTAAAGAAAGGTTTGGGTTTGAGTACCGCAGTCTTTCTTCTATGTGATGCCTTTTTACGATTCTTTACTACTTTGTGAGTTTTCTGTCGTGTGCGGCGCTTATTATGATTTGCCCTCTGTCCGAAAGCATCACCAACTGTCATCATTGCGATGCAAAAGGCCAGGAATATAGTGAGTTTCTTCATTTCTTTTCCAATTTTGGTGTGCAAAAGTAATAAATAATTTTGAGACGACCAAAGTTTTATAAAAAAATGGCATTTTATCCGTACTATTTCTTGTCTTTGCTCATTTTAGTTGCAAAGTGTCTAACACGTAGCATGAGGTAGCCCCACTACATGTGTTATTTTATGTAAAAAAAGCTATGGAATACTAATAAATTTGTAACTTTGCATCAAATTTTGGGAATTATGAAGAAAATATTTATAGCAATATGCGCTTTAGTTCTTTTGCAGGCATGTAATAAAGACGATGACCCGCAGCAGGAAGAAAAACCCGGACGCACCATATTTATATATATGGCAGCAGAGAACAACCTGACACAATGGGGCTCTGTCAGGTACGCAGACGAAGACTTAACAGAGATGAAGGCGGGTATGAAGAACATCGGCAACAACAATCTTGTAATCTATGTAGACAAGGCCGAAACGACCCCTCCATACATGCTATGCTATAGAAAAGGCGAGCTTGCAGACTCCATCTCCATGCCAGAGAGTCTGACAAGCGATCCTGCCATATTGGAAAGCATGGCCCGCAAAGCCTTCACCGAATATCCAGCCAACAGTTATGGTCTCGTGCTATGGGGACACTGTAATGGATGGATTGTCAAGAGCGACAGCGTAAAATACACTGCAATGGCCCGTAGCAAATCCTACGGAGGCGACACAGGAAACAATACGACTAGCTCTGCAGGACGCTCGTGGATGAACATCCCGTCGTTGGCAAAAGCACTATCGCATCTGCCGCATCTGGACTTTATCTTTGCAGACTGCTGTAATATGATGTGCGTAGAAAATGCCTATGAACTACAAAACGTCACCGACTACCTGATTGGTTCACCTGCGGAGATACCGGCACAAGGTGCACCATACAACACCATAGTGCCTGCACTGTTTGAAAAGACGACATTCTGGACTTCAATTATAGACAGATATTTTGAGCAGGTTACACCAACAGGAAACAAGGTTCCGCTTTCAGTAATCAAGACCAGTGAGATAACAAATCTGGCAAATGCGACAAAGACTATATTGAAGAGCATGAAGGCAAAGCATGGCGACAGTCTTATCTTTCCCGATATGTCTGGACTAATATACTACTATTTCACCTTTGAATTCAGTAATATAAATGGTGAGATATTCTATGACATCAACGACTTTATGCTCAAATACGCAGAAGCAGCCGACTACGACAGTTGGAAGCAAGCATTCGACAAGGCAGTGGTGTACAAGAAGATGACCACGACATGGGATACTGACAAGAATTGGGTCCATTATAGCAGATTCACAATGAACGAGGAGAAATTCGGTGGTGTCAGCATGTACGTTCCAACCCTCAGTCAGCAAAACACTCAAAACAAAGACATTAAGCAGATGGGCTGGTACTATGCTGCCGGATATAATGAAATAGGCTGGTGATTACTTATCGCCAGCCTATTCCTTTTTCCCGTGGTTCTTCTGCAATTTAGTTGAAAGTGTCAAGATTTCAGAGAGACAGCATTCATGTACTCCAAGGTCCTCAAAATAATGACTCGAGTCAAATCATGAAATAGCTCGAGTCAATTGGTAAAATGACTCGAGTCGATCGATTTAATGAGTTGCTTCACTGAAAAGCTACGTGTTAATTTGTCAAGATTTACAATGTTTCAACTAAATTGCAGAAGAACCTTTCCCGTGGACTACCACTTTTATCTTTGATATCCTGTGGCCGTCGAGTTCGGTCACCTCAAACGTGAAGTTCTCGAAGTCGATCCGCTCGTGGAGCTCCGGGAAGTCACCTTTTATCTCAAGCAGCAGACCAGCCAGGGAGTCGGCATCACCCTCCACCTCCTCAAAGATATCATCATCAAGGTCCATAATCTTGAAGAAGTCTGACAGCAGCGTCTTTCCCTCAAATTCATAGGTGTTGGCGTTGATGCGCACATAGCTCTTCTCCTCCTCATCGTATTCATCGTTGATCTCGCCCACTATCTCCTCAAGGATATCCTCGAGAGTGATGATACCGCTGGTGCCTCCGAACTCATCTACCACGACAGCGATATGCACCTTGTTCTCCTGGAACTCCCGCAGCAAGTCGTCTATTTTCTTCGTCTCTGGCACGAAATAAGGTGGTCGTATGAGTGACTGCCAACGGAAATTAGCAGGTTTTGAGAGATGAGGCAGCAGGTCCTTGATATACAGTATTCCACGAATATTATCAATAGAATCCTGATAGACAGGGATGCGAGAGTAGTTGTTCTCTACTATGCACTTTATGACATCCGGGAACTTGCTCTTGAAGTCAAGATCCACAATATCCTGACGACTCGTCATGACCTCCTTAGCTGTCTCATCACCAAAGCGCACGATGCCCTCAAGCATGTTTTTCTCATCCTTAAGTTCCTCTTCGTCAGTTAGTTCAAGTGCCTGCTCAAGGTCATCGACACTAAGCACATGACTTTCACGCTGTACCACCTTTGATGCCCATATTCCAGAACGTATAAGAACAGAAGCAATGGGATAGAAGAGTTTCCTAAGGAATATCACTCCTCCAGCCAACCTTCGGCACATCGCAAGGGCATGCTGTCTGCAATACACCTTAGGCATTATCTCGCCAAAAAGCAGGAGTAGGAATGTGAGAAGTACGGTTATCAGCAGGAACTCGAGCCACCATGCCCCAGGACCGAAATAGACAAGATGATCAAAGAAATAAGTAAGTAGCATGATGATGGCAACGTTGACGAGATTGTTTGTGATAAGAATCGTTGCCAGCGTACGCTCAGAGTCCTCACCAAGGGCGAGTATCTGTTTGTCATGTTCATCACTACTCTCCTCAAGTTCGTTTAAGTCATTAGGAGACAGCGAGAAGAACGCTATCTCAGAACCAGAGGCAAAGCCGGAAAAGACAAGTAGAATAGCGGCTAGTACAGCCGCAAAGATGGCTCCCATGGAGGGAGCCATGATTGTTACTTCACTTAGTATTTGTTGAAGATAGTCCATTTTACGAAATTAGAATGGCAGTCCTCCGCCTGCCTCGCCCTCTGGTGCTGTCTGGGGCGCAGGATTTTGCTGAGGAGCAGCACCGGCAGAAGATGTTGTAATAACAGATTTTGGAGATCCAAGTAACTCAAGATTATCAGCCCAAATTTCTGTAACATAGCGTCTCTGCCCCTGTTTGTCATCATAGGATCTATAACGTATGCGACCTTCGATATAGAGTCTATCACCTTTGTGCACATACTTCTCTATGATCTCTGCAAGTTTTTTCCAAAGAATAACATTGTGCCAATCAGTGTGATCTGGCACCTGAGTACCATTTTGCAGGGTATAACCACGTTCTGTGGTTGCAAGCGATAATGACGCAACAGCCACACCTTGATCTACGTAACGTACCTCAGGGTCTTTTCCTACGTTACCAATAAGCATTACTTTGTTCATAGTTATTAAAATTTAATAGGTTTATAATTTACTTCTTGGCTGCGCCTAAGAAGCGGAACTTAAAATTCTTTCCTTTGGGTGAAGGGAACTGGCTGCGCTCATCAACTCGTTCACGCAAATGCTCTACGATACGGTTATAACAATCCATTCCAGACTCTGCTTTCACGTCAGCGACGAACTGTGTGTCACGATACTGAAACTTACCGGTTCCTGGTACAAGAAGTACACGTTTAAAGTCAATCATGCCCTCATACCATCCTGGACGCACCTCATTAAGTTTTACCAATGCAGGAGCGCCTGCCTTTGATGATGTTAGCGGTAGTGCGTGGAGCGCCTTCTTATCTTTGAAGTCTTCCATTGTTGCTGCCTCTGTTTTGATAATAATGAAATATACTCTCGGGCGAACCTTATAACGCTTTGGATAAAAGACATCTCCCTCAGCATACTGACGGATATCAGCCTCAAGAACTGGGTTCATGCCTATTTCATCTATTGCACTAAGAAACTCTATAGCGTCATCAACACTTGTAACAAGCGTTTCCTGGTCGAAATACCTTAAATATAAGTTCATCTCTACGATAAAATTTGTTGTTTTCCTTAATAAAAAGAGCGGAAAACGGGACTCGGACCCGCGACCCCAACCTTGGCAAGGTTGTGCTCTACCAACTGAGCTATTTCCGCAATAAAAAAATATGATGTGAAGAGGAGGAGACTCGAACTCCCACGTCGCAATTGACACTACCCCCTCAAAGTAGCGCGTCTACCAATTCCGCCACCTCTCCAACATACATAATATGCTGAATAAAAAAGAGTGCCCAGAACAGGACTCGAACCTGCACGCCTCGCGGCACACGCACCTGAAACGTGCGCGTCTACCAATTCCGCCACCTGGGCATTTATTATCATCAAAGCCTTTCTTTGATGTCTCTTTTTTGTTCAATAAGTGAGCGGAAAACGGGACTCGGACCCGCGACCCCAACCTTGGCAAGGTTGTGCTCTACCAACTGAGCTATTTCCGCATTATTCGATGTAAATCGGCAACCTCTCTTGATTGCGGATGCAAAGGTAATGCTTTTTTCGGAACTGGCAAACTTTTTTCGTGTTTTTTTTCAAAAAAAGTGCTTTTTTGCCCCAAAATAGGCTTACCAAGAGGATTAATCCATACGATTTCGATAATCTTGATACGTAAAACGGCGCAGAATCTCCAACTCGCCATTCTCATGAAGCAGACCTATTGCAGGATGAGAAATGCCATTAAAAGTATTCGTTTTTACCGTAGTATAATGTATCATATCCTCAAATATCACTTCTTCACCTACTGCCAGCCGGTGGTCAAATGTCCATGAACCCATGAAATCACCACTCAGACAGCTGCAGCCTCCTAGACGATATACAAACTTCGTGTCACCAGACTCTTTCTCTTCATCTATGTGCCTTGCTCCACGAACATCTGGGAAATATGGCATCTCAAGGCAGTCGGGCATGTGGCAGGTAAAACTTACATCCAGGATGGCAGTAGTGATACCCTTGTCTTCTACAATATCCACCACATGAGAGACAAGCTGTCCTGTCTGCCAGGCAAAGGCGCTGCCTGGTTCAAGAATCACCTTCAGCCAAGGATAGCGCTTGTGGAAATCGCGCATCATAGAAATCAATAGGTCTACATCATAATTCTTACGAGTCATCAGATGACCACCACCAAAATTTATCCATTTCAGTTGTGTGAACCACCTGGCAAACCTCTCCTCAATATGGACGAGAGTACGCTGAAAGACATCTGCCCCACTCTCGCAATGACAATGGCAATGGAATCCTTCTATATCTTCAGGTAATCTATCGGGTAACTTATCTGCAGTCACTCCGAAGCGTGTACCTGGGGCACATGGATTATACAACAATGTACCTACCTCGGAATATTCTGGATTGACTCTTATGCCTATCGACACCCCATCAGCACGTTTATGATAGCGCTCATATTGCGACAAAGAGTTGAACGTGAGGTGCGACGAACATTTCATTATCTCATCAATCTCATCGTCGGTATAAGCAGGAGAAAAGGTATGAGCAGGAGCTCCAAACTCCTCTATTGCCAGCCGAGCCTCCGAGAGAGAACTGGCAGTAGTAGCTCTGATATACTCACGGAAGATAGGGAAGGTCTTCCAAAGAGCGAACGCCTTGAAAGCAAGTATAACCTCAATATCAGCTTTCGCCGCAACGTCAGCGATAAGCCCGAGGTTGCGGCGAAGTTTCTTTTCTTCTATAATATAAATAGGTGTAGCCATCAATCCTTCTTTATAGGAATAGTAAAACTAAAGGTAGACCCCTGTCCTTCTGTAGACTCAACAAAACAATCGCCACCAATCTTACGTGAGAAATCTCTACAGAGTTGTAACCCAAGGCCAGAGCCTTCCTCGCCACCAGTACCAGATGTAGTCTCTCCTTTATGGAAAATCGTATCAATACGATCTGCAGAGATACCAACCCCCTCATCCTTTACGCTTACACGTGCGAAGTCGCCTTCGTTGGCCATAGATATCCGAATAGTGGAATTCTCAGGAGAGAACTTGACAGCATTAGACATGAAATTACGAAGTATAGTCTTCATCATATCGTTGTCGGCAATCACCTTCAGCGGAGCTTCTGTCTTCTTAAGTTCCAAAGTAATATGTTTAGTCTGGGCAATCGCCTCAAAGATCTCCACAACACCAGGGATAATGTCATTAAGATCAAGTTCCTGAAGCACTACATTAAGACGTCCCGTTTGGCTCTTTGTCCACTTCAGAAGATTATCCAACAGGTCGTAAACATCCTCCGACTCCCTGTTAGCCTGATCTAGAAGTGTATATAGCTCTGGTCCTACAATCTCAGGGGATGCAGACTGCACCACCAGGTTGAGCACCATTCTGATACTTGCCATAGGCGAGCGCAGGTCATGAGCAATGACAGAATACATCTTATCACGGTTGGTAAGTGTAGCTCTTAGCTCATTATTCTGGCGTTCGATGATTCGCTGTGCTGCTACAAGTTTTATCTGCTGCATTACACGCATCACAAGTTCTTCCTTATTGAACGGCTTGGTAAGAAAGTCGTTAGCACCCACCTGGAAACCTTTTACAAGATCCTGAGGTGTATTAAGCGCAGTGAGGAAGATTATTGGTATGTCCTTGAGCTCTGGGTCCTTCTTCATGATAACAGCAGTGTCGAAGCCATTGATGTCGGGCATCATCACATCAAGAAGGATAAGATCAGGGTGCTCTTTGCGAGCCTGCTCGAGACAGGCTTTTCCACCATTAGCAGTACATACTTGGAATTTCTCATTGGTAAGAAGAATTTTGAGTAACAACACGTTACTCATTACATCGTCGACAATAAGTATCTTATAGTCGCCTCGGTTTATATTTGATTCTAACGTAGCTCCAGCATCCATTATACAAAATATAGTAATTTAACCGTGCAAAAATAGTGGAATAATTTGAAATCACCAAATTATTCCACTATTTTTTTAAGATTAAAGCCCCTAAAAGCCTATTTTTAATTGTAGTAAAGCTATAAAACGGCTAAAATTAATAGAACTTAAAGTACCTTTTCGCATTGTTGTATGAGATATCCTCAACCATACGTCCGAGAATCTCCATATCGCAAGGAAGCAAGCCCTTCTCAACATCATTACCAAGTATGTTACAGAGTATACGACGGAAATACTCGTGGCGTGGATAGCTTAGGAACGAGCGAGAATCAGTAAGCATACCTACGAATCGACTGAGCAATCCAAGTACGGAAAGTGCATTCATCTGGCGAATCATGCCATCCATCTGATCATTGAACCACCATCCGCTACCAAACTGTATCTTTCCTGGCTCACCACCCTGGAAGTTACCGAGCATTGTAGCAATAACCTCATTGGCACAAGGATTAAGGGTGTATAAAATGGTACGTGTAAGTTTGTCCTCCATATTCAACTTGTTAAGGAACTTAGACATGGCCTTTGCTGTATTGAACTCACCGATAGAGTCAAAGCCTGTGTCAGCACCAAGCTGGTTATACATCTTTGTATTATTATCACGGATTGCCCCATAGTGGAACTGTTGTGTCCAATCAGCGTCAGCATCCATTTCAGCCATAACAGTGAGGAAGCAGTTCTTGTACTGACGAATCTCGAGGTCAGACAATTGCTGTCCGCGCATTGCCTTCTCAAATATTGTTTCAATCTGGGAGTCGGTGTAGTCTTCATCATAGAACTCCTCAATACCATGGTCGGAGAGTTTACAACCCTGAGATTGGAAGAAGTCATGACGTCTCTTGAGTGCATCAACCATATCAGCAAACTTCACAATATTCACATCGCTGACCTGTGCGAGTTGTTCAACATACTTTGCGAACTCGGGCTTTTCTATGTTCATCGCTTTGTCAGGACGCCATGCTGGAATCATGATTGGATCGTCAGCAGCCTTATGTTTGGCATACTCAATGTGATTATGCAGATCGTCAACAGGATCATCGGTTGTACATACGCACTCCACGTTGTAGTGCTTCATCAGTCCACGAGCAGAGAACTCCGGCAATTTGAGTTTCTCATTACACTCATCGAATATCTCACGGGCTGTTTTAGGAGACAGCTGTTTCTCGATACCAAAGGCAGTCTTCAGTTCAAGGTGAGTCCAGTGATACAATGGATTGCGGAAGGTATAAGGCACTGTCTCTGCCCATTTCTCAAATTTTTCCCAATCTGTCGTATCCTTACCTGTGCAATATTTCTCGTCTACTCCATTGGTACGCATAGCACGCCACTTATAATGGTCACCGCCAAGCCACAACTCGGTGATGCTCTTGAAACGATGATCATTGGCAACCATCTCTGGAATAAGATGACAATGATAATCAATGATAGGCATCTTGGCAGCGTGATTGTGGTACAAGTCCTGAGCCACCTGGGTCTCGAGAACGAAGTTATCGTCATTAAATTGTTTCATAATGTTGTTATTTGTTTTAGAAGTTCACAAAATTTTTGCAAAGATAGCAAAAATATCGCATAAATTCACTATCTTTGCGGCAAAATAATTACGTAAACGTTATCTGTATGCATCGTAGAATTCTTCTTATCTATACAGGCGGTACTATTGGGATGAACCGCAACCCTCAGACAGGTGCCTTGGAACCCTTTGATTTTGAGCACTTACTGAACAATGTACCAGAACTTGCACAGTTTGACACCATCATTGAGTCATTCCAGTTCACGCCCCCCATCGACTCCAGTGACATGTCGCCTTCGCGATGGACAGATCTCTCGCATTGTATAGCAGATCACTACGAGCAATATGACGGTTTCGTAGTTCTTCACGGTACAGACACGATGGCCTATACAGCCTCTGCCCTATCCTACATGCTTGAGAATCTCACAAAGCCAGTGATTTTTACCGGTTCTCAATTACCAATAGGTCAGTTGCGTACTGACGGAAAGGAGAACCTTATTACCTCGATAGAGATAGCAGCAGCATGTGATGAAAAAGGTAATGCCCTCGTACCAGAGGTGGGAATCTACTTCAACAGCCATCTCCTTCGCGGCAACCGCACCACGAAACAGAGTGCAGAAGAGTTCAACGCCTTCGAGTCATTCAACTATCCCCATCTTGTAGATGCCGGAGTGAATATCACATACCACTACGAGCGGATACTTAAGCCTGATTTATCGAAAACGATGACTCCCCATTTCCGTCTGGACAACAATGTCATTATCTTCTCGCTCTTCCCTGGTATCCGGGAAGATCTGATCCGCCATATAATACATACTCCCAACCTAAAGGCCATCGTTATGAGGACTTTCGGTTCAGGAAACGCCCCACAGTCTCATTGGCTGCTGAATGCCCTGAAAGAAGGGACACGAGGAGGCAAGGTCATAGTTAATATCAGCCAATGTCTACAGGGAGCTGTAGAAATGTCACGCTACGATTGTGGATATCACCTTCAAGAGGCAGGAGTAATCAGCGGGCGAGATATGACAGTAGAGTCTGCAGTAACCAAACTGATGTTTCTTCAGTCTCATTACCCAGACTCTCCAGATATCGTACGCACCCTTATGCAACAAAGCATCCGAGGCGAGATGACAGTATAAATCAGAAAGTATATCCTAATGTAAACAACAGCTGGTGACGCTTGTTGTCTACCTTTACAGAATTACAGACATTGCTATCTGCTTCATAGTCATCGTCTAGATAGTTCATGAATGGATAGAAATCACCTTTCTGGACAGAATACTGATAAGCTAAAGCAAAGTTCAGGTTACCTACCTGATAACCAATACCACATGTTATGCGGTTTATGCCATTCCAGTTTGTGAAATCAGTAGCGGAACTGAAATAAGAGCCGTCGCTCTGCAGAGTGCCATCCTTAAATCCGTACTCCTCATACATAGGGGAAACGTAATTATAACCTAGGCGTACTGCCATCTCCGGGACAGGTTTGAACTCTCCACCGAGTTTTATCGTATATACACCTTTTAGGGTTTGTTCAGTATGATTATTCATCACATTATCACTTGAACTATTCTCATGATACGAATTTGTCCACCAGTCATAGTAAGAGCCTGTTTTGTAACGAGTGTCAAGAGAGCCATAGTCGGCATACTCAAATCCTGCTCCGAGTGCAATGTTCTGACCAATGGTATGGCCGAGGCTCAAACCAAACTTCCAAGGAGTATTTAATTTAAAATCCAATGACTCCTGATTAGTGTTAGAGCTGGCTAAGTCACCTGTGATAATCATAGCGGTAGAGTTCTCCGTGGTAAGGTCATACATCGTTGGAGAAGCGACAGACAATCCGAAACGGAATGGAGATTCCTCCACAGGACGAATGATGATACCTGCCTTAATGTCGAATCCGTGACCTTTGATACGACGATCATCACTGACACGGATATTAAAGCCATCAAGAGACTCATCATATTCACCATAGTGCTTATAATGGACATCATGAATGCCTACAGTAAGCCCCCAATAGAAACGGTCATTTACATTGCCGCTAAGATTAAAGTCATACTCACCGATATAGCCCTTATGGTTACGGTTCATAGTGTAAGCCGTAGCCTCATCATAATACCACACATTATCGTAAGTACTAAAGTTCAGATTACGTGTATACATATCATCAAGCTGGTTGCATGACGCAAACGGATCATTGATATTAGGAACACCATCTTTATCTTGACCATAATATAGCAGACCATTTTTAGCCTTTGCATAGGTAAGTTTATTCTGTGACGCATTCATCAGGCGATCTTCAGCAGAGAGGATAAAGCCAAAGTTCCGACTCTTATGATAGTTGAAACCGAAATTGACGAATGAATTCTCACCGGAACGACAAGCATATACAAATCCCAGTTGGTCGAAGCTCATACGTGTCTTGTTCGAACCAGCAAAATCCTTTGCTCCCTCCTGGGTATTGAAGCCAAACGACAAGTTCACATTTGACTTACGGAACAAACCTATACCCGCAGGATTACTGCTTATTGTTGAGATATCTGCTCCCAAAGCATCCATAGCCCCTCCCATTCCTACATAACGTGCAGTACCATTAAGATCTTCTACTGCAATCTTTGCATTCTCATAAGTCTCCTGTGCAACAACAGGTATAGCCGCTGCCAGAACGATGACTGACAAAAATATCTTCTTCATAATACTTAATTCTAAAATAATGATTCAATACCATCGGACATGATAATCCTTTTCTTAGCGTCTGCGACCACCGAAAGATCCGCCTCCGCCGCCACCTCCACTACGGCTGCCACCTATTGTACCGCCACCACTACTGCGACTGCCTCCAAAAGAGCCACCTCCAAATGAGCCGCCACTGCTAGAAGAACTGCGAGAGGAGCCACTTGAATAGCTACCACTGTTTCGAGTGCTGCCAGAGAACGTTCCACTTCTACCATTAGAATAAGAGCCACTAGTGCGGCGATTTCCTCCAAATGTACCATAAGAGTTTGTTACTCTGCCATTAGATCCAGATGTGCCATTAATACCGTTTCTACTACGAGTTCCACTTATACTGTAACGAGAACGGTCAAACGATGAGCGGGCAATACTCGAGCCACCGAAAGTACCATAGCGATGTGTTGTCACCCGACCATTTGATACTCCACGAGGACCATTGAAATGTGCCAGTCCGTGATGCTGGGTTCCGGCAACACCATTGCGAGCGTAATAGTGCCTGCCACCTCCTCCGTAATAGCGTACTGGATAATACCAGCCATAATATCCATAGTAGCCATAACGATATGGATAATACCAGCTGTCGTACCATGGAGAATACCAGCTATAATACCATGGGCTGTACCACGGGTCATACCATAAATCATACCAGCCGTACCAACCATGCGAATAGTACCAAGGATCATACCATCCACCGTACCATCCATATGTGCGATAGTACCAGGGAGAATGCCACATCCAGTCATACCGGCCTCGTTCATATCCTGCCCAGAATGCCGCATTGTCAGCAATGTCATAATCGTCAAAACGCTGCAGCTTTCGGGTAAGTTCAAAGTCTTCAGCCTGAACAGAGTCTGGATAAACCCCTTTTTCTGCAGAGAAATCTATGATGTCGCTTTTTGTAGAGTCATCATCCAGAACCTCATATTTACTACTCAGGCGATTGTATTCTTCAACAGAACGATTGCTGCCGGAATAATATGTCTCCTGTCCTGGAACAATTCTCTCGACAGTAGTCTTCACCTCTTTCTTCGCCATCTTTTTAGGAACGAAGTAGAGATCATCGGTCTGTGCCACAAGCGAAAGCGGCAGAACACCAAACAGGATTGAGATTAGGAAAAACTTCTTCATATTCTAACACTTTTATTGATTCACGTTGCAAAATTATAACTAATTCTTGTGCAAAATTAAGGAAAAACCCTAATATAAGATAGGATTTTCCCTATTTTTTGTAATTTTGCACCAAAATTTAACATCAGAATGAAGTATTACGAAGTGAAATTCGGGATTGTTCCCATGAATAATGATGCCCGCGACATACTGGCAGCAATGGCAGGCGAGGTTGGTTTTGAAACATTCGAAGAAACAGACGATGGACTGACTGGATATGTCCAGAAGGGTCTGTTCGACGAGAATGCCTTGGAAGCGATCATCAAGGAATTCCCCTTCGAAGGCTTAGAAATCAGCTATGAAGTGTTTGAGGCAGAAGATAAGGACTGGAATGAAGAATGGGAGCAAGAAGGATTTGAGCCTATATTAATAGGAGATGACAAGATTGCTATTCACGACGGGAGACACCTACCCAAGAACAATCCAGAAATATCAATAGAAATTGATGCGAAGATGGCTTTTGGAACAGGCACACACGAGACCACAAAGATGATGTGCAGATCTATCCTTGAATTTGCGGAGTCTGATAAGAGTTCTTCCTATTCAGTGCTTGACTGCGGAACAGGCACAGGAATATTATCGATATGTGCTCTTAAACTTGGAGCCAGGAAAGCCTTGGGCTACGACATCGACGAGTGGAGTGTAGACAATGCCCGACACAATGCTGTCATAAACAGGGTAGACGAAAGATTCACATCACTACTTGGTGATGCCAGTATACTAAAAAATGTTGAAGAGAAGTTTGACATCGTAATGGCAAACATTAACCGTAATATACTATTGACCGACATGCCGGTTTTCAAAAGTAAGATGACAGAACGCAGTAAACTGATACTGAGTGGATTCTACACTGAGGACATTCCCCTTCTTTTGGAGAAGGCAGCAACACTAGGACTAAATCTCTCCAGTCAGAAATCTGACAACAACTGGGCATGCATAATACTCAATCAATCAGCATTATAAGCTTTCTCACCTATAGTTTCCTGTGAGCCAAGAGTCATCTGTCTTAGGTCATAGTAAGAACCATTGTAGATATTAAAGTCCACGTTGCCCTTGATACCAGGCAGACGTCCTGCATCAGTATGCTGCCAGAATTTCCAAGGACCTCTGTACTCAAGTGAGTCAACGTAATAGTGCGCTATCCAGTAAGGATAATTATTGAATATAGAATCATTTAGGTAGCGCATCTTAAACTTAAAATAAGTGTAGATTATCGGTTTCACCTTATAATGCTCCTCCACAATATCGAGCCATTGTAGTACAGACTTCTTAAACTCGGCATCCGTCTGATTCTTTGGTTTGTGTTCAACATCGAGCACAGGTGGCAAGTCTCCATTCTCCAATTTAACGACTTTCAGGAAATTATACGCCTGCTGTTCTGCTGGAGAGTGGACACTATAGAAATGATATGCCCCGCGTGTGAAGCCATTCTCTCGTGCCTGATAGAAATTCTCACGGAAATTCTCATCGGTCTGAGTAGCGCCCTCTGTAGCCTTAATCATAACAAAGCGTATCGGGCATTTATTGATCATTCCCTCGTCCTTGAGCTTATCCCAGTTGATACGTCCCTGATGATGAGAAATGTCTATACCGTGAATTTCATAGCCTTCAGGATAACTAACATCACCATACAAAGCTCTCCACCGGAATCCGAATGGCGACACGAAGAAATAATAGAAGAACCAAATGTAGCCCGCCACAATGGCAGCCCCACCTATCCACCATCCCCACGAAGGAACCTTCTGCAGGATACGTATCAAGATGTTTGGCCGACGCTTACCTCTAGGCCCATGATAAGTCTGGGTAGCGCCAATTCCTTTGCGGCGGACTACACGTTTCTTCGACATCAAAGATTACTTTGCCTGCTCGAGAGCCAGAGTCTTAGTTGGCAGGTCGCAGACCTCAGATGGTCCCCAGTACTGGATTGGACCAGGATAAACGTATGCTGTCTCACGAGCCCAGCGGTCACGCTCCTTTGCAAAAGCCTTGAATGGAGCGCCATCGAGTTCAACGAGAGCCTTGCGGATAACAGGCTTCATCTCACCGTTACGCTTCTCCATGTTCATCATCATAGTGATGGGCACACCACCGGCAATCCACTCCTCAGCAGGAGCAGTAGTATTCTTTACGATAGCCATATATCCAGTCTTGCCGTTAGCAATCAGCTGAGCTGCTGATGTACCGAGGGCATAGCAATAGTCGGCATCGAAGTTAGAAGGAGCAGCGCAGCGTCCCTCATAACCGAAGAAGTGGTGCTGAGTAGCAAATTTGCCAACAAACTTACCCTCTTTCTTCATGCGCTCAAGTTTCTGAGCCACCATTGTAGAGAGCAGTTTCTCTGTCTCAATAAGAGATACTTGTACATTTCCGTGGGGATCGCGGTCGAGAGCCAGCTGACGAGCGACACCTGTAGGCAAGCTGTTGAATACAGCGAGATTCTCATCTGTGAGGTGACTCTTAGCGAAGTCTATCTGCTCAGAGCGCCCCATGTCCTTAACCTCTGGAAGAGCCAGGACATCGTTCAGCTGAGCAATGAGTTTCTTGATAGCAGGAATAAACTCGATAACTCCCTCAGGAATAATAACAGTACCGAAGTTGTTACCATCAGCAGCACGCTGACAAACAGCGTTAGCAATATACTCTACGATATCGTTAAGACTCATAGCCTTCTGCTCTATCTCTTCTGATACGAGGCAAATATTTGGCTGAGTCTGAAGTGCACACTCAAGGGCGATATGTGAAGCCGAGCGACCCATTACCTTGATAAAGTGCCAATACTTTCGGGCAGAGTTACAGTCACGCTCAATGTTACCGATAAGTTCTGAATACGTCTTACAAGCTGTATCAAATCCGAAAGAAGTCTCAATCTGCGAGTTCTTCAGGTCACCATCAATAGTCTTTGGACAGCCGATAACTTGCACACCATAATTCTTAGCAGCATAGTACTCAGCCAAAACGCATGCGTTAGTGTTAGAATCGTCACCACCAATGATTACGATAGCTTTGATATCAAGTTCGCGAATAATCTCCAAGCCCTTCTCAAACTGGTCAACCTTCTCAAGCTTAGTACGACCCGAACCGATCATATCAAAGCCACCAGTGTTACGATATTGGTCTATAATATCTTTAGTGAGCTCCATATAATTATGGTCTACAAGACCACCAGGCCCCAAGATAAAACCGAAGAGGCGATTCTCTGGATTCAGTTTCTTTACCTGATCGAAAAGACCTGTGATAACATTATGACCACCAGGTGCCTGACCACCAGAAAGGATGATACCTACATTCATTTTCTTAGTGTTAGCCTCAGTAGCAGGCTCAAACTCTACGATAGGCATACCGTAAGTGTTAGGAAACAACTTCTTAATCTCTTCCTGATCACCAACACTCTGGGTTGCGGCACCCTCTTTGATCTTCACAGCACCCTGAAGAGCCTTAGGCAGCTTAGGCTGATAAGCGGCTCTTGCAATCTGCAATGCACTTTTTTCCATAATACTTTTAACTTGTTTTGAATGAATATTCTGTCTTCGGACTGCAAAATTAAGCAATTTATGTCAGAAAATAGAAAGAAAACAATCGAAAATCGTCATTTTAATATTTTTTTTAGATATAATGTCTTGTCAATCCAATATTTTTTCTTATCTTTGCTTACTGAATATATCAAAATAAACCATACTGGAGGATAAAAACATGGCGAATAAAAGATTTTTGAAGCGTGCGATTCACAATGTATGTGACGAACTATTTGCTGAGGCCGTAGCCTTGTCGCTCTATGGAGCAAAAGAGCAACAGGATGCAGCGACAGCACAACTTTATGCTATCGCGAAGGTAGAAGACGATTGTATACGCAGGATATCCCATCCAGAGCCAGGCATGAAGCCAAGTGTCTATTTCAAAGACCTCAGGGAGAAATTCACGGCTCAGGTAAGTGATATTGTTGACCAAATGAATGGATAATGGGATTTTGTAATTGGCTGTTATATAAGAAAATGGGATGGACTGTTGAAGTAACGCAGGACCATCCGGACAAGTATATCATCTGTCTGGCTCCACACACCAGCAACTGGGATTTCGTTATCGGACAGCTCTATACTCGAGCAGAGGGTATGAAGAATAATTTCCTGATGAAGAAAGAGTGGTTTTTCTGGCCTCTTGGACCTATCTTCAAGAAGATGGGAGGAATACCAGTATACCGTCAAAAGCACACGAGTATGACCGACTCAATGGCAGAGACGGCAAAAGCCTCTAAAACGTTCCACCTGTGCATCACCCCCGAGGGAACACGATCTGCCAATCCTGAATGGAAAAAAGGATTCTATTTCATTGCTCTAAAGGCAGGTCTACCGATTCTGCTCTATGGAGTGGATTATGAGAGGCGACTGATACAGTGCACCAAGACAATAATTCCTACAGGCGATTTGGAAAAAGACATGAGAGAGATAAAACTCTATTTTAAGGACTTCAAAGGCAAGAAGCCCGAAAACTTTACTATAGGAGAGCTCTAAATGAGGATTTTAGCGATTTTACTCATCAGCATCATCAATTGTTCACTATCAACTGTTTACGCCACACCAGCCCCAAAGGCAAAGCCCAGAAAGAAAGTTCAGCCTGTTCCTCAGCAAAATCCGTTGGAGAAAGCGCTCACCAGCTACTTCAACACATACAGGGTGGAAGGACAAAAGATACGAAATAGGATTAAATTTGAGAAGGTCAGCGTCGAAGATTCCCTTCATCGCATATGCGTAGTAGCCAATACTGCTTTCGGAGAACAGATGTTCACTCCCGAGAATACGGACAAAATATATAGCGACATCAGGTCACTCTTACCAGACAGTATGCAGTCATGGGGATTGCGCATAGAGACTGGCGGTTGGGAGATAAGAGACCTTGTAGCAAGCTATCGCATGAAAGCCACAGACGTATCGCGCACTTGGGGAGACATCGACTATAAAGGAAATCCTTGGGTATTCAATGCCTCTCGTCCCTACTCCATCAGAAATGGTTTGCAAAACAGGCACTTTTCCTTATGGGCAAGTCACGGTATGTACTATAATGCTGCCAACAATATCTGGAAGTGGCAGCGCTCCCCGTTGTTCTGTACCAGTGAGGATCTCTTTACACAGACAATCGTTGTACCTTATCTTATCCCCATGCTCGAGAGAGCTGGAGCAGTAGTGTTTATGCCACGCGAACGCGACTGGCAGAAAAACGAGGTGATCGTAGATAACGACACCGGTATAGGTTATTCAGAGTATTCTGAACAAAAGATATGGCAGCAAGCACCACGACCAGGGTTTGCATTCCACGAAGGCAATTACACTGACAACGAAAATCCCTTTGAGGCTGGTACTGCACGAGTAATAGAGACCACAGAAAACCTTCATCACCAGAGTAGCATCAGCTATCAGCCAAGCATCCCTGAAAGTGGAAGATATGCAGTCTATGTAAGCTATCAGACTGTAGACAGAAGTACCGACGATGCACGTTATACCGTATGGCACAAAGGTGTTGCTACAGAGTTTCATGTAAATCAACGTATGGGAGGTTCTACATGGGTATATCTCGGGACATTCGATTTTAGTGAAGGTTCTTCTGAGGAGAATCGCGTTGTCCTCTCAAATATCAGTTCCACCAAAGGTGTAGTGACAGGCGATGCTGTAAGATTTGGAGGCGGTATGGGAAACATTGAGCGTGGAGGCCAAGTAAGCGGAATGCCCCGATGCCTTGAGGCTTCCCGATACTTTGCGCAGTGGGCCGGAATGCCTTACAGTGTGTACCACACTAAAGACGATGACTACGGAGATGACATCAACACCCGTTCTCACATGACAAACCTGCTGGGAGGCGGCTCATGCTATATGCCTGACACCACAGGGAGAAAAGTACCTATTGAACTGTCACTGGCCGTTCACAGCGATGCAGGCTACACGGCCGACGGAAAGACGAACACCGGTACTCTCAGCATCTGTATGACTACATTTCGCGACTCCACTCTAAATGCAGGCAAAAGCCGCCTTGCCTCACGTGACCTCGCAGATGAGCTTCTCTATGCATTACCCCGAGACATTCTGAAAAAATATGGAAAGTGGAATACCCGTGAACTCTACGACAGGAACTATTCCGAGTGTAGACTGCCAGAAGTACCAAGTGCCATACTGGAGATGCTCTCTCACCAGAATTTTGCCGACATGAGGATGGCTCAGGATCCTAACTTCAAGTTCGACCTGGCACGTTCAATATATAAAGTGCTGCTCCGTTATTCAGCCAGGATGCACAACACCAGCTACACCGTACAGCCACTTATGCCTGAGGATATGATGGTAAGTCTCACAGACAAAGGTGAAGCTAAGATATCGTGGACGAGTGTGGAAGATGCCCTTGAACCAACTGCACATCCTACACATTATATATTATATACAGCAAAAGGAGACGAAGACTTTGACAACGGACGCATATTCGCTAAGTCTCCCGCCATTTTAAAGATTGAGCCTGATAAGCTATATTCCTTCCGTGTGGCTGCAGTTAACGATGGCGGTGAGAGTTTCCCCAGCGAAGTGGTTTCATGCCTTTATAATCCGACATCGCAGAAACAGGTACTTATCGTGAACGGTTTCCACCGCCTGGCTTCACCTGAGGTAGTCGACGGACTTACCTCTCAGGGGTTCGACATGACTATTGACCACGGTGTCAGCTATGGGCTGACAGCAGGATGGAGAGGGCTACAGAAGAATTTCGACAAGTCACGCATGGGTAAGGAAGGCCCAACAGGATTGGGGTTCTGCGACGACTCTCTCGCAGGACATTTCATAGGAGGCAACGACTTCAATTATATCCGCACACATGCAAGAGCAATAGCCTCTGCCAACAGATACAGCATAGCGAGCTGTTCGTCGAAGGCAATAGAGAAGGGTTTGACCACATTAGAGGGATATGAGCTCACAGACCTTATCCTTGGATTGGAACGTGCTGACGGATATTCACTGGTACAGGGCAAGACTTTCACCCCAGAATTGCAGGCACACCTCAAGGCCTTCACAAGTCAGGGGGGTAACCTGTTGGTAAGCGGAAGCTACATAGGTCGCGACATGAGGCTGCAACATGAGCGCAAATTTCTTGAAGATGTGCTGAAATGCCAGTATTACGGCACTAATGATGACACTCTCCGTTCAGACACAATACAGGGACTGGGGATGACCTTCACCTTCTATCGAACACCTAACCACAAACATTATGCGGCAGATCATCCAGACTGCCTATTACCTCTTTCACCAGCTTTCCCAACAATGAAATACGGTAATGATCAGGCAGCATGCATCGCATATAGTGGTTCAGACTACCGTGCGCTCACCATGTGTTTCCCATTCGAGTGCATCTGTGATGACCAGAGGCGTGAGGCCATCATGAGAGGTATACTAAAATTCTTATTACAATAATATAATGCTGAGATTATGAAGATTCAAGCAAATCCATCAGGTACGCGTAGTATCGAAATTGAAGAAACCCATTTGGAGACCATCGAGAAGTATCAACTGTTCCGTGACCTTATTGATTCTAATGGTTATGTTGACGAACAGGTTCTCGACAAGTTAAAACTAAACGCACGTGCTCTTCTTGAAGGCCAGGCAGGTCTTGACAAAGATCTTCTAGATCTGTGCCTTGACGTTATCTATCATCCTAATATGAAAGCCTTCGGTTTGCAGCAGCTGGTACTCCTCTATATCAACTGGAAAAACAAAAGCGAGGAAGATATAGAGTAAACCTAAAGAGCTTTTCAAGAATCACGTTCAAATAATAAGATAAGGAAGTGAAAGAATACAGGCTGACGGACTTTCTACCAACGACGAAAAAGGAGCTGGAACTCAGGGGATGGGATGAACTAGACATTATCCTGTTCTCTGGCGATGCCTATGTAGACCATCCGGCCTTCGGAGCTGCCGTTATAGGACGCACTTTAGAGGCCGCAGGCTACCGTGTGGCAATAGTGCCCCAGCCAGACTGGCATGGCGACTATCGCGATTTCAAGAAACTGGGACGTCCCAGACTATTCTTCGGAATCGCTCCCGGATGCATGGACTCTATGGTCAACAAGTACACCGCAGCACGTCGGTTGCGTTCAGAGGATGCTTACAGTCCAGATGGTCGTCACGACATGCGACCGGAATATCCCACTATAGTCTATACAAAGATTCTCAAGGAACTCTATCCCGACGTACCAGTAGTACTCGGAGGTATTGAGGCATCGCTGAGACGCGTCACTCACTATGACTATTGGCAGGACAAGCTGCGCCCCTGCATCCTCTGTGATTCAGGAGCCGACATGATAACCTATGGCATGGGCGAGAAGACAACCATTGCCTTGGCAGGTCATTTGTCACAGGGACGTAGCATCAGTGATATCCGTGAACTTCCGCAGACGGTATATCTCTCCAACAAGGAGGATATTCCTGGCGGCATCACAGAAAAGGACATCGTGCTTCACAGCCATGAAGAATGTCTTCGCAACAAGAGAGCACAGGCAGAGAATTTCCGTCATGTAGAAGAGCAGTCAAACATGATGAATGCCCAGCGCCTAATACAGGGCGTCGGAAGTAAGTTCGTAGTCGTCAATCCTCCCTATCCCCCAATGACCACAGAGGAGTTAGACGCATCGTTCGACCTGCCATATACCCGACAGCCGCACCCTAAGTACAAAGGCAAGCGGATCCCCGCCTTCGAGATGATAAAGTTTTCTGTGAATATCCATCGCGGATGTTTCGGAGGCTGTGCTTTCTGCACCATCTCTGCACATCAGGGAAAGTTCATAACATGTCGCTCTAAGGAAAGTATACTTAGAGAAGTCCGCCAGGTAATAGAGATGCCCGACTTTAAAGGGTATCTTTCCGACCTCGGCGGGCCATCTGCTAATATGTACGGCATGCATGGACGTAATCTCGCAACATGCGAGAAGTGTAAGCGTCCCAGTTGCATACACCCTCAGATATGCCCCAACCTAGACACCAGCCATCAGAAACTGCTTGACATCTATCATGCAGTAGATGCACTGCCAGGAATAAAGAAGAGTTTCATCGGCAGCGGAGTGCGTTACGACCTGTTGCTGTATCGGAGCAAGGATGAAGCTGCCAACCGTGCGGCTCAGGAGTACACTCGTGAACTGATATGCAATCATGTCAGCGGAAGACTGAAGGTAGCTCCAGAACACACTTCCGACAGGGTGCTCATGCATATGCGTAAGCCCTCGTTCAGCCAGTTCTACGAGTTTAAGCGCATCTTCGACCGTATAAACCGTGAAAAGAATCTGCGACAACAGATAATACCCTACTTCATATCATCGCATCCCGGCTGTCAAGAGGCAGATATGGCAGAACTGGCAGTACTCACCAAGCAACTCGACTTCCATCTGGAGCAGGTACAGGACTTCACCCCTACCCCTATGACCGTATCAACGGAAGCATGGTATACAGGATATGACCCATACACGCTTGAACCCGTATTCTCCGCCAAGACCCCTCGAGAAAAGCTGGCCCAGCGCCAGTATTTCTTCTGGTACAAGCCTGAAGAGCGTCGCAATATCGAGCAGAGTCTACGCCGCTTAGGCCGTCCTGACCTTATAAAGAAGCTATACGAAGGACAGGCTCCTTTCTATGACAGTCGGAAACAGAATGAGATACGCAAGCCGAAAAAGCCAGGTCACAAGAAATAATCGAAGATTTCAGCTGGAAAATTTGCGTATATCCGAAAAAATGCCTACCTTTGCAGCCGATTTCCTAGTAATAGGGAAGAAAAAAGGATGGTTCGGTAGCTCAGCTGGATA
>DGTJ01000057.1:53735-81017 GCA_002393725.1 Prevotella sp. UBA4339
CTTCTAAGCAGTAGGTCTTGGGTTCGAGCCCCAACCGAATCACCAAGATTAAAGCCTGGCGTTAATCGTCGGGCTTTTTGGATTATATAATGAGGAAAAAGGATTATAGTAATCATAATATAAACAACATTGGAGCAGGTAGGACATGCAATTCCGCTTTCTTCTGCCTCCAAGCTATTTGTGGAGTAATCTCCTTTATCTTGCCTATCTCATTGTTTCTCCTAACCCTCTCTTCCTGCTCCGACGCGTCTTCAGCAGATATTGAAACAGACTCTGTAGCCGGCAACATCTCACAAGCACTTTGTTCCGACTCACTCATAAAACAGGCAGAACGTGATTTTAATACTGAGATAGAGTATTATCTCGAGCGACATAACGTAGATGACGAAGGTTATGAGATGGTTGCTAACTTTGCCAACGGAAAGCGCCACAGAACGACAATAGATACTATCGCAATTACAAACATCGGGCGCTGGAAGGACAAGAAGCGACAAGGCACCGCCATAAGCCGCGACTCATTAGGACGCATCACTATCGGCAACTGGGACAACGACACCCTGACCAGCGGTATACGCATTGACTCAGGTGGTACATATATAGGAGCATTCTCAGGTGGGCGTGCAGGCAAGATTACAGATGCCAAGGCAGAGGGGCACGGAGCTTATATCGCCACCACAGGCCATTACTTCGAAGGCCATTGGAATAACGATCAGCGACAGGGTTTCGGACTACAGATGTTTGAGAACGAGGTGATGACAATGCTTAAGACGGGCCATTGGCAGAATGACGTCTTCAAAGGTGAACGTCTGAACTACACTTCCGAGCGCATCTACGGCATCGATATCTCACGCTACCAACACGGCAAAGGCCGCAAGAAATATCCTATCCTGTGGAACAAGCTGCGCATACGCCATCTGGGTTCAAGAAGCAAGAAGACCATATCCGGAACAGTGGACTACCCGGTTTCGTTTATCTTTATTAAGTCAACGCAGGGTATAAGCATCCGTAATCCATATTATGCCTACGACTATGCAGCCGCACGCAAGCAGGGTATACCAATTGGTGCCTATCACTTCTTCTCAACGAAGTGCAGTGGGGCTGCACAAGCTAATTATTTCATCAACAGCACACTCTTCCGCAGTGGTGATCTGCCTCCAGTGCTAGACATAGAGCCAACCGACAGGCAGATTTCAGGAATGGGAGGTTCGAAAGCCATGTGGAACCATATACGTACCTGGCTTCAGGCTGTAGAGCGCCGTTGCGGAGTTAAGCCGATTCTCTATGTTAACCAGAGATTCGTTAACAAATACCTGCCTGATGCTCCCGACATTAAGCGTGATTACAAGATATGGATAGCACGCTATGGCGAGTATAAGCCCGACATAAAGCTTGTAGTATGGCAGCTTTCTCCCGATGGTCGTGTCAACGGCATCACAGGCGATGTAGACATCAACGTCTTCAACGGCTACAGAACTCAGTTCGACGAATTTCTAACCAAAGAATGTATCAAGTAATATGAAGACCATATTGATTCTGGTCGGCAAGACAATAAACAAGCACTTTGTGGCAGGCATCGAAGACTATGCTGACCGCATCAGTCATTATATGCCATTCGAAATTGTGACCATACCTGAGCTCCGCAACACGAAGAACCTCAGCGAAGATCAGCAGAAAACATCTGAGGGCGAGTTGATCCTACGCCAGATACAGCCTTCAGACACGGTGGTACTGCTTGATGAGCATGGGAAGGAGTTTCGAAGCATCGAATATGCCCGTTGGCTTCAGCAAAGACAACAGACAGCTCGCCGCTTGGTATTTGTCATCGGTGGTCCCTATGGATTCTCTGATGCTGTTTATTCCCGTGCCAACGAGAAGATTTCACTTTCAAAGATGACATTCTCCCACCAGATGGTACGCCTGATATTCACCGAGCAGCTCTACCGTGCCTGCACCATAATCAAGGGTGAGCCATATCACCATGAGTAATAAGCGTATGAGCAAGTGCGCCCCCGACACTCGTTGTAACGAGGTACGTGGGTCGAGGCCTTCGAGCTACGTGGGTCGAGACCTTCGAGCTACGTGGGTCGTCGGTGTCGAGGCACGTAGCTCGACGATATAGAGTTACGTGCTCCATAAGTGAAATACTGATGCTGGAAGCGGGAATGCTTTTACCTTACCACAAGTGGCATAATACCTGAAATGCAAAAAAAACACGCAAAACGAAACTTTTCTGCCATGAAAGGCTTGCGGAAAAAATATTTTTAGTATCTTTGTGCCCGAAAAAGCAAAAGAAAAGATTATGAAAAAGTTATTATTTCTATTTCTGTTAGTGTGTTGCTCCATCGAGACTAATGCAATTGAACTGAAAGGTAAGTATCAGTCTCAAAGTGGAGAATTGCTGTTCGTATTCACGAGCGACAGCCTAAAAGTCAAAATCGCTCAAAGCCAACGCACTGTCTCTTCGTTCAAGTTGGTAAAACAAAAGGAAAATAAAAAGTCGACCACCTTCAATGCCTATGAGAGTTATCAGGTGAATGGGAATTTGACTTATAGAGAGGTGCTTATCAAGGTTACCAAAGTTAGAGGCAAGAAATACCTGTTAGAGTATTTTGGCAAGGATAAGGATCGCGAATACAATACCAACGAGAGGTACAATATAAAGTTCATCGAATAGAAGAACTTATTCAGAATAGAATTCCCCGAGTTGCTCGGCAACTCGGGGAACTTCGTATATTAATACTCTCTACTTTACTGTATCAGAGATCATCGTAGTTCTGAACGCTAAAGGTGGACGTGCTCATATCACCAGTCTCATAGCCTCTGCGAAGCCAGCGTTTACGCTGATCAGAAGTGCCGTGAGTGAACGACTCTGGTGTTGCCCTACCCTGTGCCTTTTTCTGGAGCCAGTCATCGCCGATGGCCTTTGCCAGTTCAAGACCTTTTTCGAGGTCGCCATACTCCATAGAGTGATTCATCTGATCCTCATAGTGAGCCCAAACACCAGCATAATAGTCTGCCAGCAACTCCAGACGTACACTAATCTGATTAGCACTCACCTTGTCGGTCTGACTCATTGCCTGATGAGCTTTCCCCAGGATGCCGAGAGAATACTCCACATGATGACCTATCTCGTGAGCTATCACATAGGCATAGGCAAAGGTATTGCCCTCTACGCCGAGCTGACGCTTCATCTGTGTAAAGAACGACAGGTCGATATAAAGTTTCTGGTCTCCAGAGCAATAAAAGGGACCTACGGCAGCTGTAGCACTTCCGCAAGCAGAGTTCACCTGATTTGTAAAAAGGACAAGTGTAGGTGGCTCATAAGTACGTCCCAGTTTCTGGAACACCTGTGACCACACATCCTCGGTAGATGCGAGAATCTGTTTGCACTCTTTAGCAAGTGCCTGCTCCTCCTCGGTAAAGTTCTGCTCATCAACGGTCTCAGTGCGTGCAGACATCTGCTGCTGAGCAGCCTGAAGACCTGCAGAAAGAGGATCACCACCACTCATCCAAGCAAACAGCGCTGCTACTATAATAGCACCGATACCTCCAATACCTGCCTTGGCACCGCCACTCATTCCACGACGGTCCTCAACATTACTACTTTCTCTTCTTCCTGTAAGTTTCATAATTCTTTTGTTTTGATTTAGTCTTGTCTTTGGGTGCAAAATTAATAACTTTTTTTGGAATATCCAAAACTAGCTACAATTATTTCATTATAGTCATTGAACAAACGGCAGAAACAAAAGTTGGACAGGAAAAAACAAAGAACGGGAGAACCTTTCGCCCATGTCCCAGGGCCAAAGCCTCTCCCGCTCTTTCGGAATTATCAATTATTTACCGAGCCTCCGACAATATCAAGAAGCTCAGAAGTAATAGCCTGCTGACGGCTCTTGTTATACTGCAAGTTGAGCTCGCGAAGCAGCTCGTCTGCATTATCAGTAGCTGTCTGCATAGCAACCATACGGGCAGCGTGTTCAGATGCATTTGAATCAAGGAGAGCGGTATAAAGCATCAGGTGTGCGAGCTTCGGAATGAGCTGCGAGAGCACTGTGTTCATATCTGGCTCAACAATGAAGTTATCGTTGAGAGGTTTAACATCATTCTCCGTGCGCACAATTTCGCGCTCACCACGCCTCTTCAGATACTCCTGTGACTCCTTAGTGGCAATGACACTGGTAAGGTCACGCTCATGATCAGCCTTCAACTCAGACTCTATATCGATGGGCAGGAATGTCTTACGGGTAAGCACCTGTGAACCAGCACTCTTAAAGTGATGGTAAATCAGTTCAACCTTATCAATCTGACCTTCAGCAAATCGCTTTCCAAGTTCCATTGCAATACTTATGCACTCCTGTACATTGGGCTTGTCTGCCAAGGCAGAGAACTCCCCTTGTACGTTGAGCCCCATCTTCTTTGCCTTCTCGTACACCTTACGTCCAATAGGCCAGATCTCAACGTTCTCACGACCTGTCTCCTGAGCATAGGCATCAACCACCTGCGACATCAACTTGATGGTGTTGGCATTGAATCCTCCGCACAGAGAAGAGTTGGAAGTGAAGACCACGAGAGCAACCCTTTTTACAGGGCGCTCCTGGTCAAATATCGTCTGAGCCTCCGCCTCGGCAGCAAGAAACGACTTGAGGATGTGCTCCAGCATACTCTCGTAAGGCAGCATATTCTGTATGGCCACCTGTGCGTGATGAAGCTTGCTGGAAGCCACCATCTTCATAGCCGACGTGATCTTTCGCGTGGAATTGACTGAGGCTATGCGGCCTTTAATTTCTTTCAGGCTTGGCATAGGCTATCAGCTTTTATATGTTCCTGCGATATCGGCCATTACAGCCTCAATCTTCTTCGTCGTCTCGTCGTCAATCTTACCGCTGGCAAGTGTCTCTATAACCTCCGGGTTTGAAGAACGCAACTTATCGAGGAATGCAGTCTGGCACTCACGAACCTTTGGAATTGGAACTTCGCGCATCAAGCCATGCACGCCACAATAGAGGATGGCGATCTGCTCACCAACTGGCATTGGGCTATACTGAGGCTGAATCAGCAGCTGATTGTTCTTACGTCCACGGTCAAGGGTCATTGCCGTAACGGCATCCATGTCGCTTGAGAACTTGGAGAAGGCCTCAAGCTCACGATACTGAGCCTGGTCAATCTTAAGTGTACCAGCCACCTTCTTCATAGACTTTATCTGTGCAGAACCACCTACACGAGATACAGAGATACCTACATTGATAGCAGGACGGAAGCCCTGGTTGAAGAGGTCTGACTCAAGGAATATCTGACCGTCGGTGATGGAGATCACGTTAGTAGGAATATACGCTGACACGTCACCAGCCTGTGTCTCGATGATTGGCAGGGCGGTAAGCGAGCCACCTCCCTTAACATGTCCCTTCATGCATTCAGGCAGGTCATTCATCTGCTCAGCTACCTCCTGCTGCTCGTTCATCTTGGCTGCTCGCTCAAGGAGACGAGAGTGCAGATAGAACACGTCGCCAGGATATGCCTCACGGCCTGAAGGACGTCGCAGAATCAGCGATACCTCACGATAGGCAACAGCCTGCTTCGAGAGGTCATCGTATACTACCAGGGCAGGAAGTCCACGGTCACGGAAATACTCTCCGATGGCAGCACCTGCGAAAGGAGCATAATACTGCATTGCTGCCGGATCGGCAGCAGTGGCAGCCACTACTATAGTATAAGGCATTGCACCGTGCTCCTGAAGTGTGGACACGAGTGCAGCCACTGTACTGGCCTTCTGTCCAATAGCGACATAGATACAATAGACAGGCTTACCTGCCTCATAGAAACTCTTCTGGTTGATAATGGTATCAACGGCGATGGCTGTCTTACCCGTCTGACGGTCACCAATGATAAGCTCACGCTGTCCACGCCCGATAGGGATCATCGAGTCGATGGCCTTCAGACCTGTCTGCAGCGGCTCCTTCACGGGCTGACGGTATATCACGCCTGGAGCCTTACGGTCGAGCGGCATCTCAAATGCACCGCTAAGATCGATATCGCCCTTGCCGTCAATAGCCTCTCCCAGCGGGTTGATGACGCGGCCCAGCATATTGTCGTTGACACGGATAGAGGCAATACGCTTTGTACGCTTTACTACCATGCCTTCCTTGATGCCTGATGTGGAACCAAGAAGCACACAACCTACGTTGTCTTCCTCAAGGTTCATCACGATAGCCATCGTCCCGTTCTCAAACTCCAGCAGCTCATTTGCCTCAGCGTTGCGCAGACCGTAGATACGGGCCACACCATCACTTACAGTCAGCACTGTACCTACCTCGTCGAACTTCTCGGCGTTGGAGATACCTTTGAGCTGATCAAGCAGAACCTGGGATACTTCGCTTGGTTTAATCTTATCTGACATTGTTTACTGTTTTACTTTTATACCTTTTACTTTTTCAAGGTTGTTAGGATGGAATTAAGTTTTGACTTGACACTCGCATCCATGCGATAGGTGTCGTACTCGAGGATAAAGCCCCCGATAATATCGGGGTTGACCTCGGTCTCAAACTCCACCGTTCCATTAGTCTTGCTCTCCACCATCTGACGCATCTTCTGCTCAGTAGCAGGCGATACGACAGCAGCAGTGATAAGTCTGCCTCGGATGATGTTCTTCTGTTGGCGGTAAAGAGTGACGTACGAATTGGCGATGAACTGCATCACGTTCTCACGGTCTTCCTTCAGCACCAGCTGGATAAAGGCCTTGGTAAGGTCGGAGGGCTTAGAGCCTACAGCTGTAAGCAACAGAGTCTCCTTCTTATCCTTTGAGAGCATCGGATTGTCTATGGTCTGACGCAGCTGTGGCACCTCGGCATAGGCCTTGGCAAGAGTCTGCATCTCTGCATAGATGCCTGCCTCAACCTTTGCATCAGTAGCACTCTTGAGCAGTGCCCTGGCATAACGAACCGATATGACTCCTATATCCATACGCAATAGTTACTTGTTAGAAGAAACCTCATCCAGCATACGGTCAATTAAATCCATCTGTGCCTTATCATCCTTCAGATTCTGTCTTAGAATCTTTTCGGCAATCTCGACACTCAGCGTAGCTACTTGCTTACGGATATCGGCAATGGCTGCTTTCTTCTCCTGCTCTATGGCTGCACGCGCATCGTCAAGCAGACGAGCACCTTCAGCTCTTGCCTTGTCCTGGGCTTTCTCTACAATAGCATCGCGAGTCTCAGCAGCCTCCTTCAGTATCTGAGCCTGCTTCTCACGAGCCTCCTGCAAGATGGATTCACCTTCTTTCTGGATATTGGCAAGACGCTCGTTGGCCTCATGAGCCTTACGTAGCGACTCGTCGATGAAGGCCTTCCTTTCGTCGGCCATCTTCACAATCACAGGGAATCCATATTTCCACAGGATGAAGAGGACAACGAGGAAGACGACCGTCATCCAGAAAAAGAGTCCAAAATCAGGGGTTATTAATGACATACGTACGCTGTTTTATTGATTATACAAACAGTGCGAGGATAGAAATCACAAGTGCGAGGAACGTAGCACCCTCGACAAGTGCGGCTGCGAGAATCATCGAACTCTGGAGTCCACCCATCTTCTCTGGCTGGCGAGCCATAGCGTCCATTGCCTGACCACCAATACGACCGATACCAATACCTGCACCGATAACTGCCAAACCACCACCTACAGTAGCACCAAGCTTTGCAAGTGCATCTGCTGCTAATAATAATGAAATCATAATCTTAAAGTTTTAATTGTTAATATTGATTATCTGTTAATTCTAAATTTCTAAATACTTATGCATGATGCTCCTTTACGTGAGACATTGATATAAACACAGCCGAAAGCATTGTAAACACCATCGCCTGGATGTAACATACCAATACCTCGAGAAGCATCATGAATATGCTGAGGAATACGCTCACTGGAGTCATCACAGTACCGAGTACATTTCCCATCACGCCACCAAGTGCAAACATGATGAAGATAATGCACGAGAGCGAGATAGCTATAACGTGACCTGCCAGCATGTTGGCAAAAAGTCGGATCATCAGCGCTATCGGCTTTGTGAATATTCCGAAAAACTCGATGAAAGGCATCAGGGGCACAGGAACTTTCAGCCACCAGGGTACATCACCCCAGAAGATTTCCTTCCAATATGCCTTAGTTCCAGTCACATTCACAATGAGGAATGTGCAGAGTGCCAAGAACATCGTACAAGTGATATTTCCGGTCAGGTTACCACCACCCGGAGGGAATGGAACCACACCCATAAGATTAGTGATGAAGATGAAGAAGAAGCAGGTGAGCAGGTAAGGCGCATACTTTGGTGCCTCCTCGCCAAGTGGCTGCTTGATCATGTCATTGTAGACATTCATCACAAACATATGAATCAGGCCAGTGAATCCTTTGGGAGCCGGATCATCGACCTTGTGCTTCTTACACCAACGGGCGGCTGTCAGGATACAGCATACAAGCAGGAAGGCATTGATAAAAAGCACCAGCACTGTCTTTGTGATGGATATATCGAAGCAGACTGACTGCAACTCACCTCCGACACTTTCTACAATGCATCCTTTCTCATCCTCTGCACCTTTGATGTAGAATCCATCAGGGCCCTCACGCAGCTGGTTAGCATCTGGCTCATGAGCAAATTGCGATGAGCAATAGATGTGGAAACCGCTCTGCTGCGAGTAAAATATAATGGGCAGAGGAATTATCAGAGCCTTGCCACCGATATCAGTAACATGCCACTGGTAAGAATCCTGCACGTGACCGAACAATATCTCCTTCAGATTAACTCCCCCCTCCTCTTTCTCTGTCTCCTGAGAGTATACAGAGAGCGACGAGCAGAGAAGTACTGCCAGTAGGAATATTGATCTTAATTGTTTCATTTTTTACTGTTTTTACTTACTTTTGCAAAGAATATTGCATCGAAAACGAGTAGGACAATGTAGTAGACAATGAACACTATAGTGAACCACTTGATGGCAGTGATGTCATCACGGGAAATCACGCAATAGACAAGTAGCAAGATAGCAGCTGCCATCAGACGGAATGCAGAACCTGCCAGATAGTACTTTGGCAGCATTTCTGCCGAACGCCTTGCGATTGCCTTCCACCCCATGATATAAGCTACTGAACAAACTAAGCTGAAAACAGCTGAGACTATCAGAGGCGTAAGCATGAGGGTATACCCTGCAACCTGCATTACAAGCAGCCCAATTAGAGTCAGACCTGAAATAGTCCAGAGCGACACCTTATTATATATATATACTGTCTTGTCGATGTTCATGTCTCAGAATGTCAAACTATTCTTTCACTTCCACACAAAGTGAAACTACATTCTTCTGCACCTCTACGAAACCGCCCAGGATATTAAGTCTTACCTTTCCTTCCCTAGTTCCATATTCCACATACCCCTTGCCGAGAGTGGATATAATCGGTGCATGGTCGGTGAGTATCTCGAATTGCCCCTTAATTCCAGGTACAAGCACATTCTCAACCTCGCCGAAAAACTCAACTTTTTCGGGTGAAACTATCTTTAACTGCAACATAATTTATTGACCATTGAAATTGACCATTGAACATTATGCCTTAGCAGCCTCGAGCAGTTTCTTTGCTTTCTCCTTAGCATCCTCGATAGTACCAACGTTGAGGAATGCCTGTTCTGGCAGGTCGTCAACCTCTCCGTCGAGGATAGCATTGAAGCCCTTGATAGTCTCCTCGATAGGTACCATAACGCCTGGCAGACCTGTAAACTGAGAAGCCACAGAGAACGGCTGAGAGAGGAAACGCTGTACACGACGTGCGCGGTTAACCGTCAGCTTATCCTCATCAGAGAGTTCATCCATACCAAGGATTGCAATGATGTCCTGAAGCTCCTTATAGCGCTGCAGGATCTCCTTCACACGCTGTGCACAGTCGTAATGAGCCTTACCCACGATCAGCGGATCAAGGATACGTGATGTACTACCCAGAGGATCAACGGCAGGATAGATTCCAAGCTCGGCAATCTTACGATCAAGCACCGTGGTAGCATCGAGGTGAGTAAATGTTGTAGCTGGAGCTGGGTCGGTCAAGTCGTCAGCAGGTACATAGACAGCCTGTACAGATGTGATAGAGCCCGTCTTCGTTGATGTGATTCTCTCCTGCATCGATCCCATCTCAGAAGCCAGTGTAGGCTGATAACCTACGGCTGAAGGCATACGTCCAAGCAGGGCAGACACCTCAGAACCAGCCTGTGTAAAGCGGAAGATATTATCTATGAAGAACAGGATATCGGCAGCACCGCCATCCTTACCACCTCCATCACGGAAGCCCTCAGCCACTGTCAGACCAGAGAGTGCAACAGAAGCACGTGCGCCAGGAGGCTCGTTCATCTGTCCGTAAACAAGTGTGGCCTGGCTCTTCTTCAACTCCTCAGGGTCAACTAGTGAGAGATCCCACTTACCCTGATCCATTGCTTCACGGAACTTTTCGCCATAGCGTATAACGCCTGACTCAATCATCTCACGGATAAGGTCATTACCCTCACGAGTACGCTCTCCTACTCCTGCAAATACAGAGAATCCGTTATGTCCCTTGGCAATGTTGTTGATAAGCTCCATGATAAGCACCGTCTTTCCTACTCCGGCACCACCGAAGAGTCCGATCTTACCACCCTTCATGTAAGGCTCAAGAAGATCGATCACTTTGATACCCGTAGAGAGAATCTCTTTCTTGGTAGAGAGCTCCTCGAAAGTAGGAGCATCGCGGTGAATAGGGAAAGCACCCTGCATATCAAGCTGTTTCATACCGTCGATAGGCTGTCCGATAACGTTCAGCATTCGACCTTTAATCTGATCACCGGCAGGCATCACGATAGGTGAGCCCAGCGGGATAGCCTCCAGTCCACGGTGCAGGCCATCAGTATTGTCCATAGCCACGCAGCGAACCGTATCCTCACCGATGTGCTGCTGCACCTCGACGATTAGGTCGCGCCCGTCACCACGGTCAATCTTCAGAGCATCGTAAATTTTCGGCAACACCTTTTCTGCATCCTGACCCTCTGTATCGAAATACACGTCGATAACTGGGCCGATAATCTGCGAAATGTGTCCTGTAATTTGTGACATACGCTGTTAATATTTAAAGTTACCTATTTTGTTTAGAGTTATTTTTTTAAGCCGATTGCAAAGATAGACATTATTTAGGAAAAAAAAGAAAAAAACACCAAAATATTTCTTAATTATGATACATTATCCATAAAAGTGGGCAAAATCACCTATTAAGAGCTATATTATAATTCAGATATTTTGGATTTCCTGTAACATCTTCTACCACTTTAACGAACGGCGGGAAGTTTACCGTCTCTGACTCAGTGATACCCTTTGTCTCCATCATCACTAGATTATCAATCGGCTCCAAGAAGGTATCTATTTCAAAGAACTGTCCCTTCCAAATGAAACTCTGACGGCGCTTCTTGATGGTAGCGCGATAAGGATCAGCCTGCTGGAGCATCTGCTCGTAAAGGTTGTTGTCAACCTGTCGCTCTGTTTCAATTATCTCTGTCTCAGAGAGCCGCTTCTTTGAGCGATGTACATTGACCACCTTTCCACCAGCAAACCGACGACGACGCAACCTAACCTCAGAGCCCGGTTCTGCCACGAGATAGGTCTGTGTAATCTCGCTCTCAGAGCACTCAGGTATCTCACCCACAATCTCAACACGGAAGATACGTTCCTCCTGCACAGGCTGTGGCAGTCCTACCACCTTGGAGATCTCATTAAGCACACGATTCAGTTTCGCCTCAAAGTCGTCGTGGTTGTTAATAACCCGAAGATGGGGATGGCCAGTCCACGCCTTGATAATCTTCTTATCCAGCTCACGAGCAAGGCGCAAGCCTTCTTCGTTTGCCTGTTCATAACGAGTGGCATTTGTTGCAGTAGTGTAGTACTGCTCTGCTCCATCGGCTGCTGAAACAAGATGAAGGACGGCATCATAGCGTTCAAGCAACTCATTTGTATTGGTTCCAGCCATTGCCGTTATCTCATTCCACTCCTCAGGTTTGATATATGCAGAAATATCCATCGTACCCCTGTCACATATAATTAAAACAGGCTTGGTACACACATTTGCAAGGTCCATAAACTGATTCTCCAAAGCTAGCTGCGTCTCTAGGATTGCACGCTCTCCACGATAATAGAGTTCACGGTTCGGAGTAAGATAATTCCACCCAGCCGTACTGAAAATCGTAGGCACCTCGGGCACATTGAAAACTTTATAACCGAAAGCAGAGAAATACTCTGTTATCTTCACCAGTGCAGTTGTCTTTCCTGCACACGGACCTCCTGTCAAAACGATCTTATTAATATCCGGCATAAATATTACACCTCATTATTTGTTAGTAAAAGTAAATAGATTCTATCCATAGGACAATCATGCCAGCCACCCAGCCGAAGAGCATTTTCGGTGAGACATTCTTGATATACCATCCCAACTTCACATGCTCCATCTTCATAAGGGCAATACCTCCGATACTCCCCACAGAAAGAAGACAACCTCCAGCTGCGGTAGAAAAAGCAATTATTTTCCAATAGATACCATTCTCTACGAAGTTTGCCATATAGTCGGAGTCTACCCACATGCCTAGCTGCTGACTCCCAAGCACAGGATAGAGTGATATATTGCTGATAGCGATAGTAAAAGTATCCACCAAACTACTAAGCAATCCTGACAGGATACCCACTATCCACACATTATGAATATTATAGTCTATCCATGCAGACACATCGCCAAAGACTCCTGTCTCTGTCACTACCCCCATTCCTAACATTATCCCCATTACGAAGAGCATCTGCTGTATCGATCCGTACTTTAAAGCCTGAGGCATGCGACGCTCCATCATCTGGTCGGCATTCATCAACTTACGGTTGAAAGCCTCATTTACCACCCACAGCACGCTGAGCACACAAAGAGCACCCAAGAATGGCGACAGTTTAGTAATGTTATGGAAGGTAGGAATAAACCAAAGACCACCTATACCAACAAACAACATCACCACTCTTTGCCAATGGTTTAGATTTGTGTCATCACCACGATATGGCATAGGCGACCATTGGGTATCGAGTTTTTCCGGCAACTGGCGATTGATAAGCACCGTGGGTATCACCCATGCCAGTACAGCCGGCAGAGCAAGTGCCATTGAAAAATTCGAAGCAGTAACACAGCCACCTTCCCAAAGCAGGATTCCCGTAGGGTCACCTATGACAGTAAAGCATCCGCCACAGTTGGCTGCTATTACGATAGCACTACCTATTAGCATTCTCTGTCTGCGATTCTGTACTATTGAGTGCATGATTATGAGCATCATTGTAGCTGTTGTAAGATTATCCAGATTTGCAGAGATGACGAATGTAGCAAATGTGATGGTCCAAAGCAGGCGCTTAGAATTACGGGTCTTTATCCATTTCTGTATGAAGTCGAAACATCCGTTATTATTAAGGATTTCGATAATAGACATCGTTGCCAGGAGAAACATAACGATACTCGCTGCCCGTCCGACGTAATTCAGGAATATCTCATTGTAGATATAATACTTCACGGCATTGCTCGAAGCCTCTTCTCCTGCCAGATACTCTGCATATTCATGGGGATGCTGAGACATCACAAAGTCAGTACCCCAACAAATGTATACCACCCAGCCTATTGTTCCAAGAAACATAGCAATAGCCGACTTATTCACCCCAGTCAAATGACCTGTGGCGATAAGCAGATAGCCTATTAGAAGCATCGAAACGATGATAAGTGTCATCTCTATTATATTTTATGTTAATATCTTAACAGGAGTCCAGAACCAGAAGATTGAACCTCGCCCAGATTCCTTATTATCAGTTACACCAACCTTCCCACCGACCTTGTCAATGATAGCCTTGCAAATACTCAGTCCGAGGCCAGGAGTCTCTTCCTGTATATAGGTATTCCTGTCAGACAGAAGCGCGAATATATTTTCCTTCAACTTGTCAGGCAGGCCGCTACCAGTGTCTCTTACCTCTACATAGAGTCCATCATCCTTACGATAATAAGCCAGAGTAATGGTTCCATCAGAAGTATATAGCCTAGCATTATCAAGCATATGCATAGTGACAAGCCGGAGAAGCTTTGCGTCAATAAAAGCCCTTAGGCCTCCAACAGGTTCCTCAACCCGAATCTCTACTCTTTCTTTCAGTTGCATACGCGTCTCAGAGGCATATTCAGACATCGCCTGGACGATGTCTGTAACCGTGCGCTCGAAAGTCTGCGAATTTCCTATGATGTCAGACAGCGACAGCAATTCATTAATAAGATGTAACAACTGTAGGCCGTTGTTATTAATCAGCTCTAACAATTCTTTCTGTTCGTCTTCAGGCATCTGACTATTTGAAGAATTCAGCAACAAGTCGGAGAAACCGATAATAGCATTCAGCGGCGTACGGAGAGCATGACTCAGGTTACTAAGGAATATGTCCTTCAGTTCCTCACTCTTCTTGGCACGCATCATCTCGGAAAGAATCCGCTTTTTTGCCCTCCGTTGCTGCTCAATCATCGTAATAAGACCTGCGATAATAATAGTTGCCAGAAATATCCACACCCACATAGGAATAACGTTCTTCCCAAAGGCTGCCTTTATGTTCCCATATACATCTTCTATCTCGCCATCGGTCTCCATGCGGTCAAGCATTTCATTAATGGCATCTATAAGTTCTTTGCTATGACTCACATAGCAATATTCACGAGGCGTTAATGCAAGATCAGAAGATGCAAGGTTAGTGAAATTACTTTTCTCCAGATGATATCGTGCCTGATAACGAAAGCAGATTACAGCATCATATTTCCCTTTGTCGAGATCAAAAAATGCCTTCACTAGATCATTCACTATTATCGGAGTAGCACCCGCGTTTGCAAGTGTGTCCACTAACGGCCTAGACTTCATCAATGCTATCTTCTTTCCTTTCACCTCACGAAGCCCGAAGCGCACCTTAGAGTTTTTTTTATACACAATCTGATAATACAGGCGAAACACTGCATGAGAGTAGTTCGTCAAGTCCTTACGATACGGTGAATATACCATCATGCCGAGGTCCACCTTCCCGTTGAGCACGTCACCCGCAATATTTGCCCATGAGTTTGGAGCATAAGTGAAAGGGATATCCATCCTCGACATGAGCCGCTGGGTGAACTCTATATCAAAGCCTTGAGGGACGCCATGCTCGTCTACAAATTCCATAGGTGCATAGTCTGCATCGATGCCGAAGATCAGGGGTTTCTCCTTAGAATAGCCAAGATTATCTGCATCTGCCGTAAGGGTAAATGCAAGCAACAGCAAGATATATACTAATCTATGGCGCATTTGGATATTTAATGATCTCACCTAATTATTGGCTACAAAATTACAGAAAAAAATCCAAGTTACCAAATAATTCTAGAGTTTATTTTTCACGATGTTCCTGAAAAGTCCCACAAAGTTCCAGCCCATCCCACTTTACAAGCAAAACAATAAAATAGCGAGAAACTTTTTCGGCTTCTCGCTATTCTTAAAGTATGAAAGGATTATCCTCCAAAATTATCATACATGATAGACTCTGGCTCTACACCGAGAGAATCGAGCATTGCAACAACAGCCTTCGACATCGGACCAGGACCGCACATGTAGTACTCGATATCCTCCGGGGCCTCATGATCTTTCAGATATGTATTGAGCATCACCTGATGTACAAAGCCCGGAGTGTACTTCACGCCGGCTGCATCGGCTGCGGGGTCAGGACGGTCGAGAGCCAAATGGAAGTGGAAGTTAGGATACTCCTTCTCCAAACCAAGGAAATCGTCGAGATAGAACACCTCGTTAAGAGCACGTGCCCCATAGAAATAGTGCATTTCGCGATCTGTTGTATGCAAGGTCTTCGTCATGTGCATGATCTGAGCACGCAATGGAGCCATTCCGGCACCGCCACCAACCCAAATCATCTCCTTCTTGGAGTCGAAGTGTGGATGGAAATCACCGAAAGGACCGCTCATGATTACCTTATCGCCAGGTTTAAGTGAGAAGATATATGACGAAGCTATACCAGGATTTACATCCATGAATCCACTACGATCGGGCTTGAATGGAGGTGTCGCGATACGTACTGTCAACATGAACACATCACCCTCTGCTGGATAGTTGGCCATTGAGTAGGCACGGATTGTATCCTCAGGGTTCTTGCACTTCAGGTCGAACATCTTGAACTTCTCCCAAGACGGAACATACTCTGGAGTGATCAAGTCACGATCGTAGTCGTTGTAGTCGATACAGTCGAACTTGGGAATCTTAATCTGTGCATAGGAACCTGGCAGGAAGTCCATATGTTCGCCCGGAGGCAACTGCACCTTGAACTCCTTGATGAAAGTAGCCACGTTCTTATTGCTGATAACTGTACACTCGTACTCCTTAACACCAAGGATAGACTCATCGACATGAATCTTCAAGTCGCCCTTCACCTTGCACTGACATCCTAAACGCCAATGGTCCTTAATCTGCTTACGTGTAAAGTGAGGCTTCTCAGAGTCGAGTATCTCGCCACCACCCTCAAGCACCTGCACCTTACACTGTCCGCAGCTTGCCTTACCGCCGCATGCCGAAGGAAGGAAGATGCCATTCTGATTGAGCGTAGCCATCAGGTTGTTGCCTTGCGGGACAATGAGCACCTTATCACCATTTACTGTAATATTCACATTACCGCTGGGCGAAAGATACTTCTTTGCCACAAGCAGTATAATCACAAGCAAGATGATTACCAAGAGGAAAACCCCTATACTATATGCTATAAACTGTGCCATAGGTTATCAAATATTAAGTCCTGAGAAACACATCATCGCCATAGCCATCAGACCGACGGTGATAAATACTATGCCAAGGCCTTGCAAAGGCTTAGGTACATCCGAGTACTGCATTTTTTCGCGGATGGCACCCATAGCGACAATGGCAAGGGCCCAGCCAAGACCAGAGCCGAAGCCATAGACAATGGCATCCCATACTGAGGTGATGGCCTGCGAGTTGGAAGGATCCATGAGGATACGTTGCTGCATGAACAGTGAAGCACCCATGATGGCGCAGTTTACGGCAATCAGAGGTAAGAATATACCCAAGGCAGCATAGAGTGAAGGCGAATACTTCTCAACCGCCATCTCCACAAGTTGCACGATACCGGCGATCACAGCGATAAAGAGGATAAACGACAGGTAACTAAGGTCTACCCCCTCAACGAGACAGTCAGGTCCCAGCACCTTGGTCTGCAATAAATAGTTGACGGGAACTGTGACCGTTAGCACAAAAGTCACGGCAAGCCCCAGTCCAAGCGAAGTCTTCACAGTCTTCGACACTGCCAGATAAGAGCACATGCCAAGGAAGAAGGCGAAGATCATATTGTCGACAAATATCGACCTGAACAGTAATGATATTGCGTGTTCCATATCTTATTTCTCCTTATAAAAGTAAGCACGATGAACCCAAATCACACATCCCACGAGAATCAACGCCATAGCCGGCATCGTCATCATACCGTTATTGACATATCCTAAGTCGTAACAGGCATCAGGGATAATCTGGAAGCCCAGCAACGACCCGCGCCCAAGGAACTCACGAACGGCACCAACAATCACAAGGATCATGGCATAGCCGAGACCATTGCCAACACCGTCGAGGAATGAAGGCCAAGGCTTGTTCATCATAGCAAAAGCCTCGAGGCGACCCATAAGAATACAGTTGGTGATGATCAGTCCTACATACACGCTCAGCTGAACACTCACGTCGTAGGCAAAAGCCTTCAGTATCTGAGAGACGATTGTTACGAGAGCTGCCACAACAACAAGCTGAACCACAATACGAATGCGGTTAGGAATGGTGTTACGGATGATAGAAATAATCACGTTAGAGAAGGCCGTAATTACTGTTACGGCAAGTCCCATCACGATAGCGGGCTTCAGCTGTGACGTTACAGCAAGAGCCGAGCAGATACCCAGTACCTGACCCAGAATCGGATGGTCAACATTCAACGGGTTTGTGAAAACCTCTTTATTTTGTTTACTGAATAATGCCATAGCTTAATCCTCCTTTTCTTTAGTTTCAGTATCTGATGCTTTTTGCTCGCACTGCTTCATTTGCTCTGCAAACACCTCCATGGCATTTGAGCAGGCATCCTTGAGACAGTCCTTCAGCATGGCATCCACTCCATTAGAGGTGAGCGTAGCACCAGTGACACAGTCAACCTGAGTGACCGGGTCGTCCACCTTCTTCACTACTGAGAGTACTACATCATAGTTCTCTCCATATACACGCTTACCGATAAATTTCTCCTGCCAAGCCTGTGAGTCCTTAATCTCTGCACCAAGTCCAGCCGTCTCACTCTCATGGTTGAAATATGCGCCATAGACGGTAGGCTGCTGCTGGTTGTGGAGCGCGATATAACCGCTTATTCCACCCCATAAGCCCATACCCTTGAGCTCTACGACCATCACGTTCTCTCCGTCAATGTTACACATGTAATACTTGCGTCCATCCATCTCAGCCTCTGCCTTTACGACATCTGCATACTTGGCCTCGGCCTCAGCACCATCGAGGTTGCGGATATTAAGCGAGTAGAGAATCTGTTTCTTAACGTCAAGAGCCACATTTGCATCCTGCATGGGTTTCAAAGCCTGATAGACAAATGCCAGCAGGAATGCCACTATGACTACGAGTATCGCGCTATAAATAATAATGTACGCGTTAGAGTTTGTATTCAGTTTCATTTTTTACCTCCTCTCTTTAGGCGTTTTGATATGTTACGCTCCACAATGAAGTGGTCGATCATCGGAGCCATCATATTACCGAAGAAGATGGCGAGCATCATACCCTCAGGATAGCCTGCATTTCGAACGCGTATAATAATAGCCATAGCTCCGATAATAAAGCCATAGATGAACTGTCCGGTCTTGGTGCGACATGACGTTACAGGGTCAGTAGCCATAAAGACAGCACCGAAGGCGAAGCCGCCCATAACGAGATGATGCCACCATGTTATAGACTGTCCGGTCTGCTCAAAAAGCAGTGCAAAAGCTATTCCACCAACAAAAACACTGAGCATCGTTCGCCAAGAAGCAATACCTGTCCACAACAGGATTGCAGCACCGATAGCAATGGCAATAAGCGAAGTCTCACCTATTGAACCGGGAATGAATCCAATCACCATATCCATGATTGAGGCATCTGGTGTGATGTTCTGAGCAATCTGTCCGAGTGGTGTAGCAGCTGTGAATCCGTCTGCAAGATCATTACCCAGTCCGAAGATAGAATCCTGAGCCACCCACACCGAGTCGCCAGTCATCTTCGAAGGATAGGCAAAGAAGAGGAACATACGTGCTGCAATAGCCGGATTGAATATGTTCATTCCTGTACCACCAAAAATCTCTTTACAGAAGATTACACTGAAGGCACAAGCCAGGGCGAGCATCCACAGTGGGCAACCTATAGGGATAATCAGCGGGATGATAATACCAGACACAAGATACCCCTCCTGAATCTCCTCACCATTCCACTGAGCCCAGGCAAACTCAATCCCCAAGCCAACGATATAGCTTACCAGGATCTTGGGCAGTACAGCCAAAAAACCATAGCAGAATATCTCAATGAAGCCAGCACTCTCAAGCATGCCAGCAGCCAGATAGTTCTGATATCCCACATTATACATACCGAACAGCATGGCAGGCATCAGGGCGATAACCACCATACTCATAATGCGCTTTGAGTCAATGGCATCGTGAATATTCACGCCACCAGCCTTCGCCGTGTCATTTGGCACGTAGAGGAAGGTCTCAAAGCCGTCGAAAATTGAGCGGAAGGCATGCAACTTGCCACCCTCTTCAAAATTCGGCTTGATCTTATTCAAATAATTCCTTAAAAAACTCATATATAACCTATCTTTTTTCATCCAAAAACTTTGAATGGAAAGTTAACAGTTTTCTTTTCGCAATATGTTTAATCCTTCTCTGACTATACGCTGCAATTCTAGTTTAGAAGAATCAACAAACTCTGCCAAAGCAAAATCTTCGGGAGCAACCTCATATATGCCTAATGCTTCCTGACGATCAATATCTCCAGAAATAATCGCCTTAACAAGGTACTCGCCATAGATGTCCATAGGAAGCACTTTATCGTACTCTCCACTCATTATCATGTGGCGCTCACCACCTTTGATGCGGGCATCGAGTGCATACGATTTCTTGCCACAAAGCCATGTGAAATAACTATGGTTAACAGAGAACTGCTTGAAACGAGGAAGTATCCATCCTAGCATCTCGTCAGCATCATTACCCTCAGGAATCACAGTAATCTCACTGGTATGAGCACCGAGGTAACCGTCTTTTGTAGTTGGTTTGCCTGTCAGTACATTACCATTGATGACACGAACACTCTTCGATGTGTCATAGCTGTTACTAAGAAGAGTGGAAAGCTCCTCACCAACGAGCATGTCAACATGAGCAGGGTTCGTAACTTCGCTGCCACACAATGCTACTGTACGGTGCAAGTCAACTGTACCAGTATTAAACAGTCGCCCTATGAACAGCACAACGGTAGGATCGCCAATTGTCCATACGACTTCTCCCTTATTGACAGGATCAATATTGTTCACCTGTACACCTACATTACCTGCCGGGCATTTGCCATCGAACACCGTCACCTCAACATCCTTCATGTTCTCAAGAGAAGATCCGACACCTAAGCCAAGATAAGTCTTCGCAATCTTGGAGAGAGCTGTAAGCCCTGTCTGGAAATCTTTTTCCTGGCCTTTTACCTCATACTCGAAACTGCAAGCCAAAGGTTTGTCGCGCAAGGCAGATACAAATATCGCCTTAGGCACCACTGTTGGATTAGTAGACACAGCATAAGGCAACTGGTTGATGTAACCAAAAATACCTGCTTCCAACAACGCGTTAATCACTTGCTCTCCTGTAAGACAGCTGACATCCTTCTTGCCAAAGTCTACAAACTCCTGCTTTTGATCAGCATCAACTCTCACGCAGAGAACTTTTCTTCGTTCACCACGTACCACCTCACGGACAGTTCCGCTCACTGGCGAAGCGAACTTCACTTCAGGATACTGCTTGTTGACAAACAGAGCATCCCCGGCCTTGATGATATCACCCTCCTTGACTACGACCTTAGGAGTCACTCCCTCAAAATCATCTGGGACAAGCGCATACTTGCCTTTTGACTTTAATTGGATTTTCTTCTCCTCGGCCTTGCCCTGAAGGGTAATGTCTAAGCCTTTGCGTAACTTAATCACATTTGCCATTTATATAAATGTTTGATAGAATAGTTGCATTATAGCGAGGCAAAATTAATAATTTTTACGCATATTCTGTTTATTTTAGAATAAAAAATGCGGGAATAACAACTTTTTGTTGTAAATTTGCGGAAAAATTTCAGTGGTAGGCAAAAATATTGCTATCCATAACTTGCAGAAAGAGGCAAAAAGGTGAGACTAGTCAAACATACTATAAACTGGATTGTATGGAGCCTGATGGCTTTGTACATCCTATTACTTATAATGACCCATATACCTGCATGCCAAAGATTTTTGGGAGGAAAAGTATCTAGCGAGCTTTCTGAAATACTTGCCACCAAAGTTAAAGTTGGAAGCATCGACCTCGGATTCCTTAATCGTGTGATTATCAACGACGTAACTCTTTATGATCAACAAAATCGCATTATGTTATTAGCTTCACGCATATCCGTCAAGATTGACCCTATAGCTTTGGCAGAAGGAAAGATAAGCATCTCATCAGCCCAGCTATTCAGCACCAATGGACGATTCTACAAGCGTGATGCCAATTCTAAGCCAAACTATCAGTTTCTGCTCGACTCACTAGCATCGAAAGATACCGCCAGTAACTCACCACTCGACCTTAGGATTAATTCCCTCATAATAAGACGCTCTGGAATAATATATAATCAGGGTGACATCGCTAAATCAGAAGGGCTTTTTAACGTCCACCATCTTAGAATACATGATATCAGTGCTCACGTTATCCTAAAAAGACTTACAGAAGATTCCATCGACGTAAACATAAAGCGTCTTAGCCTTAAGGAACAGTCAGGCTTGGAACTCAACAATCTGACATTCCGTCTGCAAGCAGGAAGGAAAAATGCCGAATTGAAGAATTTCCGTCTTGAAATGCCAAGTACAAAGATTGCCATTGACACCATTATGACGTCATATGTAATGGATGGCAGCAAACTTATTACAAATTCTATTAATTATAAAGGAGAAATTGAAGATACATATATTACCCCCTCTGACCTCAGATGCTTCTATAGCCACTTGAAAAACTTTCAAAAAGCAATTCATTTAAAGACACTTATCAATGGTAAAGGACTGCTCACCACACTAACAGGACTCCATATTTGGTCGGATACCGGCGATATAAACCTCCTCGCAAATGGACAAGTTGATTTTTCTAAAAGCACGCCATTATGGAATGCAAAAATCCATGACTTGACATTGTCAGAGAACACACTTGATTTCCTTCAAAAGACTATACCGGATGCTCCTAAACAGATATCGAGCATCGGATACCTCCAACTAAAAGGAGATCTTAGCGGCCATTCTGACGGAGGTTTCTATTCTAACGCCATATTGCAGACAGGTATTGGAAACCTTGACATAAATTTTGAGATGTCAGGTACAAAGCAGTTCACTGGCAGAATTGGTACAGAAGGGATTAATCTAAGGCCGTTATTGGGTGATGAACAGTTCGGTATGCTTGCAACGACTCTTAACATTGACGGTCAGATAGGCATAAAGATTCCAACCATTAATGCTCATGGAGTTGTTTCACGTCTCGATTATAAAGATTACCCGTTTACAGATATAGGCATCAACGGCACATATTCCAACGAAGGCATAGCTGGTTTCCTAAAAATCGAAGACCCAAACCTCTCAGCAGAGATAGAAGGGAATCTTGCAAAGATAGCTGATGGCAAAAATCGTATTAATATAAAAGGAGTATTAGGCCATATAGCGCCTAAGGCATTAAAGATATCAGACAAATGGGGTAATGCCTCATTCTCTTCCAACATAGAGGCAGACCTAACAGCAAAGACCATCAACGATGCCCATGGAACCCTACGCATAAGCAAATTTTCAATGATAGAGGAAGACGGTAGCCAGTATAACCTAGACAACCTTTATCTCACCTCTGGCTTTGAAGACGATTTGCATTTCATGACATTAGTAAGTGACTTCGCAAAAGCTGATTTAAAAGGGGTATTTGAATATACTACCCTACCACAAAGTTTTATTAATTTCGTAGCATCAGCTCTTCCTACTCTTCCAGGACTACCTCCTACTTCAAGGAAATCAGATAATAATTTCTCTCTTCGCCTTCAAGTTTTCAAGACAGACTGGATTCAAAAACTTATGGGGATAAATGTAAACATTGTACACCCAGTAATCTTAGATGCCCGTTTGAACGACAACACAAAGTCCATCAACCTCGAAGCCAATATTCCTGACATCACATACAACGGCAGCCGTTATACCAATGGAATCATCCTCATCACAACCCCATCGGACAGTATAAAAGGCAACATCAACTTAAGCAAAGTTGAGGAGAGCGGCAATTCGACAGATATTGCCTTGAACGCCGTTGCCTCAGACAACAATCTCACGACCTCACTATCTTTCAGAAACAATACCAGCCAAGAAAACTTTAGTGGAAATCTCAACCTAATTACAAAACTATATAGGAACAATACCAATCAGCCAGAGGCTCATATTAGAGTCCAACCCTCCCATCTCATTCTCAATGGCGCAACATGGAACGTAGAATCGTCGGATATCATCTATAATTCCGACAAACTCCATGTTAACCAATTTAATATCCACAATGGTCAGCAGCATATCATTATCAATGGCAAGGCGACCTCTTCGCCACAGGACTCCATAACTATCGACCTTAATGACGTGGAAGTGGCATACATCCTTGATCTTGTAGATTTCCATAGTGTGGAGTTCACAGGAAAAGCTTCAGGCAATGCCACAGTGACTGCTCCATTCGGGGACTTTGCCATAAAAGCTGGAATTGTAGTAGATGACTTCAAATTTGAACGCGGGCGAATGGGAACACTCTATGCTGAAGCATCTTGGATAAAAGAGCTCGGACAGATAGACATCGATGCCATTGCCGACGACGGTCTCAATGCCAAGACCTTTGTAAATGGATATATCTCTCCTACATACAATACCATCGACCTGAAAATAAATGCTGATGGAACTTACATAGATTTCATGCATAATTTCACAAGTACCTTCCTCTCGTCAATAACTGGTAACGGTCATGGAAACGTACGACTTGCAGGGACACTTGACAACATCAACCTTACAGGTCAATTGATAATTGATGATGCCAAAGCGACTGTAACAGCCCTCAACACGACATATACTCTCACTAATGACACAGTGAACTTCATACCTGACGAAATAGAACTTCATAATATGAAAGTTTACGATGTTGACGGTAATAGCGGCATTCTCAGTGGAGGTATTCACCACAAACACCTGACCAGCATGACTTTCGATCTCTTTGTTGAGGCAGATAATCTTTTGGCTTACGATTTCAAAGACTTTGGGGAGTCTGTATTCTATGGCACTGTATATGCATCTGGTGACGTAGCCATCCACGGACGTACTGACGAAATAGTAATCGACTGCAATGTAACTCCCCAGAAGAATACAGTATTTGTCTACAATGCATCATCACCTGACGCGATCAGCAATCAGGAATTTATTGAGTGGGGGTCAGGATCAGCAAATAGCACTAACAACTTTAAACCGACGATCAAGAATAATCCAGGAACCGAAGAAATAGACATCCCTACCGATATATACATCAACTTCCTTGTAAACTGTACCCCTGATGCAACCATGAGGATTCTTATGGATTCAAACACCAATGACTACATAAATCTCTATGGAAATGGTACTATCCGGGCTACATTCTACAATAAAGGAGCATTCAATATGTTTGGCACATATACTGTCGATCATGGTACCTACGGCATCACTATACAAAATATTATAAAGAAAAACTTCACCTTCAATCGTGGCGGAACTATTGTGTTTGGTGGTGATCCTTACAATGCTGCTCTCAATCTACAGGCTGTATACACCGTAAACGGAGTTTCACTTTCAGACCTCAATATAGGCAACAGTTTCGCCTCGAACACTATCCGAGTTAACTGTCTGATGAACATTGGTGGTATGCCCAATTCCCCACAGGTTGACTTTGACCTTGAGATGCCTACCGTAAATGCAGACGAACAACAAATGGTGCGATCTATAATAAATGGCCAGCAGGAGATGAACCAGCAAGTTCTCTACCTTCTAGGTATCGGTAGATTCTATAACCAGGGGCAGAACAACTCCGGCTCTGACCAGGCTGACCGTACAACGCTTGCCATGCAGAGTTTCCTTTCAGGAACACTCTCAACCCAGATCAATAGTCTTCTTAATACCGTCATAAAGAACGACAACTGGAATTTCGGAGCAAACATCTCTACAGGCAATGAGGGCTGGCATAACGCTGAATACGAAGGACTTATCAGCGGAAGGATGCTGAACAACAGATTATTGCTCAACGGACAATTTGGCTACCGAGACAATGCCCGCCAAGCTACGCCATCATTCATTGGAGACTTTGATCTTCAGTATCTACTCTTCCCTAACGGGAACCTAGCACTAAAGGTATATAACCAAACAAACGACCGTTATTTTACAAAATCTTCTCTTAACACGCAAGGTATTGGTGTTATTATGAAGAAGGACTTTAACGGAATACGAGACCTTTTCTTCACAAAGAAAAAGAAAAAGAATAGAGAAAAGAATAAAAAGAATTCCAGATAGTATAACCAAGATATTTATCTTAGTTTTAAGCCCTCACCCACACGAATCTCGTGTTCAGGATTCAGCCCATTCAATTTATACAGGCTCTTCACTCTTATGCCATACTTCTGTGCTATCGAATACATCGATTCGCCATTGCGCACATAGTGCAGCCTGTCCTTATAATCCTTTGGAGCCTTCTTCTGCTTCTTTTTCAGCCAAATCACCTCACCAGCTTCAATTTGGTCACGCTTGTCGCGCTCATTATATTTAGCTATCTTCTTATAACTTACCCCAATCTCCTTTCCTATAGATTCAAACGTATCCCCTTTTCGGGCAATCAGATAATAGTTTTTATTGAAAATCTTTATTGGATGCAGCGAAACACTATTCAATTGATTACTTTTGGTATGATCAATCATAAATTTGTCATACCCTTTTGCATTATCATACTGATAAAGCTTATAGAGCTGTATCAGTTCTATAAGTTTATTGGCATACTGAGGGTTTGTTGCATATCCTGCAGCCTTCAATCCCTTTGCCCATGCTCTATAGTCAGTTGTCTCATAATTAAACAGAGATGCGTATCTCTTTCCATTGGCCAGGAATCGAGAATGATCCTCGTATGACTGATATACTGATTCATACGCTCTAAAGCATTCACCATCAGTATCGTCATCCTGATAAATCTTCCTGCCATCCCAACCGTTACACTTTATGCCAAAGTGATTATTGCCCTTTACTGCAAGACGACTCTGACCTGCCCCACTCTCAAAAAGTCCCTGAGCAAGGGTTATGGACGCAGGAATCCCCCATCGCTGCATCTGTTCAATAGCTATATCCTTATACTGATTAATATACTGCTGGTATTTCTGATTCCACTGCATCTGTGCAGTAGAACTAACAGCTGCCAACATGCAGCCCAATATCGTAAATACTAATTTCTTCATATTCTAAGCGAGTGCAAAGGTAGCACTAAATAATGAAAGTGCCAAACATTCACCTCATAAATTATAATATCTGTGCATATTTTTAACCAATCAATCTATCAATTACGCACACCGAAATGTTAATGTTTGATAAATTTTGCAGTTGTGTGGGAGCACACAAATATTATCTGAAAAAAAATTGAGAAATAATTTGTTAGATTCAGAAAAAAGGCCTACCTTTGCAATCGTTATCCTGAAAACAATCTTTTTGCCTTAAAAAAACTAATACCTATTGGAGATATGGAGCGATCAGCTGTGAAGCCTGTCGCTTTTTTTTTGCCCTTTTGTTAAGTGTCTTCGCTTAACAGTTAATCAATGTTTATCTTAGGCAACTATATACTATTTGACCCTATAAATGAAATGCTGTTTCGATAGATGTCGTAAGC
>DGTJ01000033.1 GCA_002393725.1 Prevotella sp. UBA4339
ACTTTCCCACGCAAAAGTGCTGGAAAATGTTTTCAAGAACCTCGATTGTCACAATGCGGCCTTGTCCAGTAATGTCTGCAAGATCGTCAAGCACGATGCGGAGGTCTTCTGAAACCAAGTCACCGCTGAGCCCAGAGTGCAAGCCGGAGATTACTCTGTCAAGGCTCTCACTCGCTCTCAGAAGGGCATCGTATTGGCGTGCAGAACTCACGATGATGTCAGTATCGTTGAGTTCCGGAATCCCTGCAGCCTCTATGAGCTTTGCCTCCAACTTGTCTGCGTTGTGTCCGGTCTTTGCGCTGATCTGGAGAAATGAAGAACAAGGTATTGAAATTGAAGTGTCTTTTATTGCTATACCTTTGTCGGATTTGTTGCTGACAATGATAAGGGCTTTGTCCTGACAGCGGCTCGTCATGTCTTCCTGTTCGGCTATTGTAGGCACACAATCGATAAGCCAGATGACGATACGAGCCTTGTCTATAGCTGCATAGGTGCGCCCGATTCCTATCTGCTCGATGGTGTCGGAAGTCTGCCGTATGCCAGCAGTATCAATGAATCGGAAGTTCACACCCATGATGTCAATAGTGTCTTCGATAGTGTCTCGGGTAGTGCCGTGTATATCTGAAACTATAGCCCTCTCCTCGTGAAGCAGAAGGTTGAGGAGTGTTGACTTTCCCACATTCGTCTTACCCACTATGGCCACGGGGATGCCCTGCTTGAGAGCGAGCCCCGTTTCGAAGGAGTGGGCGAGGCGAGAGATGCGCGTATTGATGTCTTCGGCAATTGCAGTTAGTTCAGAGCGGTCGGCAAATTCGAGATCCTCATGGTCAGAGAAATCGAGTTCGAGCTCGAGTAGTGAGGTGAGTTTGAGTAGTCTTTCGCGCAGGGTGGCGAGCTGGGAAGAAATGCCTCCTCGTAGCTGTGACATTGCCATTTTGTGAGTGGCCTTGTTGGATGCAGCAATGAGATCGGCTACGGCTTCAGCCTGTGAGAGATCCATTTTGCCGTTGAGGTAGGCGCGCTGAGTGAATTCACCAGGTCCAGCCATCCGGCAACCATTTAGCACCAGAAGTTCCAACACCTTATATAATATATAGCGTGATCCGTGACAGCTGATTTCTACGCTGTCTTCGCCGGTATAGGAGTGGGGAGCACGGAAGATGGAAACCATGACCTCATCGATGATTTCCGAGCCGTCGGTGATGTGGGTGTAATGGACCGTATTGGCTGCGCTATCAGCACAGCATACCGAGCATAGGGAGCTGACGATAGAAAAAGCCTTAGGACCGCTGACGCGGATGATGCCGAGGGCTCCGCCTGGGGCGGTCGCGAGGGCGCAAATTGTGTCGTTGTTGCTCATCTCTTTTTGGCCCATGTATTGGCGAGAATGACCACAACAATGGTAATTTCCTCAGATAATGTGTTGTAGCCAGCAATGAGTTTATCGCCCTTGCCCATCAGAAAGATGATGGCAAGGACAATAAACAATGCAGCAAAAGTCAAACCGCATATTGTCATATTCTGTCGAGCACTTTTTCTATGAGGGTATCAATGCTGCTCTTATACTCCGTGTTCATCTTCTGTGCGTAGCGGTTGGCGATGACCATACAGCAGGTCATTGCCCTATGTCCCAGCAGGGATGCAAGGCCTGAGAGAGCCGAAGACTCCATCTCGAAGTTGCAGATACGGAGACCATCGTATTCGAACGATTCAATCTTCTCATTCTGTTGAGGGTCGGCAATGTCAGCACGAAGCACTCGTCCCTGAGGGCCGTAGAATCCGCCGCAGCTGATGGTATAGCCTCTCACCATATCGTCGCCGGCTATCTGACTGATTAGCTTGGAATCTGCCACAGCCACGTATGGAGCACCTTTAATGGGGTCCCACTGCATATGCTCCTTGAATGCCTCTTCAAGTTTGAGGTCACATACATTGTTGCGGCCTGCATAGTAGTTGAGCAGTCCGTCAAAGCCGATACTCTTGACTGATGCTACAAAGCTTCCTGTGGGGGTGAATGGTTGCAGCCCGCCACATGTGCCGATGCGTACCATCGTCAGAGTGCGGTGCTCAGGTTTCTCCTCACGGGTGTTATAGTCAATGTTGGCCAATGTATCGAGCTCGTTTGCTACAATATCGATGTTGTCGCAGCCAATACCATGACTCTGGCAGGTGATGCGCTTGCCTTTATATGTACCTGTGATAGTATGAAATTCACGGCTGCTGACCTCGCACTCCTTCGAGTCGAAATGGGCTGCTACTGTGTTAACACGGGCAGGATCTCCAACGAGGATGACTCTGTCGGCCAGCTGTTCAGGTCTCAGGTGCAGATGGAAACATGAACCATCAGCATTGATGACCAATTCGGATTCTGGAAAAGTCCTTTTCATAAGCTTTGTTTATTTATGGTTTATAATCTTGTTCTCATTCTTACGGATAAGCTTGGTGAGCTGTCTGATTTCGGCAGAAAGCTGAAGCTCTTGCTGCTCAGCCTCAATAATCTCCGAACTGAGTGCATCCTTCTCCGATGCATTTGCTTTTGAGAAGTAGGCACGTGATTTCTCAAGCTTTTCCCTTATATCTGTCAATCGCTTCTGAGTATTCTTTAGTTCTTTATAGAGCATGATATCATTAGGATCACGGAACTGAGTCTCAGAAGTGTAAGTAATATTGTCGTTTATAATGAAATTTATGGCAGGTTTTGTGCCCAAGTGTATTGCACTTGTCTGGATATCCTTTACTCTTGCCAGAGCAGCTTTACGCTCCTTGCCGTTGCCCCAAGTCTTTGCAATGCTACTGATATCAGCAAAATTGCGGATTTGCTCGCTTGTGTACTTGTCCTGGTTGTAGGGCTTACGCGAAGTTGTTGGGATAAAAGTGTAGACACACACTTTACCCTGCGGCTGACGGCGGTCAGTAACGAAATAGCCAATCTGACTTATCTCGTCTATTACATACATATAGTCGTTGGCCTCAGAGTTAAAGGGCATTCCGATATTTTCTGGCTTTAGGAATCTGCTTCCGATAGCGTCATATCGAGTCACGAAGATATCATATCCTCCGATGCTTTCTTCCCCCTTTGCCGCAAAGTAGAGAGTAATGCCGTCTGTCATCATAAAGGGATAGTTAGCCTCGGTGATTGATTCTTCGATACCGTTGAGTGGCTCTGGTGAACTCCACTCAGAACCTAACTTGTCGCTTGTGAAGATCTGCATGAGGGAATCTTTGTCTTGCTTGGAGAAGTAACACTTATTCTCCATCTCGTTGAGGAATACATAACCGTCAGTATGCCCTTCGCTATTGAAGAAGCGATCGTAGCTGGTGAGTTTGCCTGTTTCAGTATTGATACGCATGACAGAGAGAAAATCAGCTTTGTCTACCACTACAGAGTCAATGAATATGATCTGCTGTGTGGCATCACGCATTTCTGTGATGCGTGGGTTTTCCACAGGTGTTTCAACGACAGCTTTTGACTTTGGAGCAAACTTGACTCTCTTCTTTTGAGCATGCAATGAAAGCGGTACAAGCAGCGCAAAGGCTATGATGGCTATTATTCTTGTTCTCATTATCATTATTCTTCTACTAATTTATTATCTGCATTCAAGGCTCTCCAGATGCTGAAGCGTGCCTCAGGGTTTATTTTCTCTATATGTTCATAGACCACTTTGATGTCTGTGCGATGAGAGTTGTTCTCATAAGGACAGAGCTTATTCTGTTTCTGATATCCTCTTAGTACTGCGAAGGCCTTGATGTCAGATTCCTCAATCATGCACAGAGGGCGAATGATAGAGAGAGGCATCTTTCGCATCTTTAGCCGAGCTGGCATGGTTTCGAAACGCCCTTGGAAGGTAAGGTTCATAAGAGCCGTGTGAATCAGGTCATCCTGATGGTGCCCGAGGGCTATCTTGTTGCATCCGAGCTGCTGTGCAAGGTTGAACATCTCTTTGCGCCGCATCCAAGAGCAGAGGAAGCATGGTTGTTTCTGCTTACGAAGGCGGGAGGCAGATTCTGTTGACGGATTCTCACCTGACTCCTCTGACATTGCGGTATGCTCGTCTTCTGGAGAGCGGGCTGTATCAAAGCGGGTGGTGATGATGTGGAGAGTGACTCCCAACTCGTCACAGAATTGCTGCAGATATGTGGTTTCAGTCTCGTAATGGATATTCTCCATTCTGACGTGAAGGGCTGATATGTCAAATCTGGGATGCTGGATGCGCGAACGAGCGGCCAACAGTTCAAGAAGGCAGAGTGAGTCTTTCCCGCCAGACAGACCCACGAGGATTCGGTCATCATCTTCTATCAGATGATAAGTAGCCATCGCCTTGACAAACCGTTCGTTTAATCGATGCCACAGGCGACGGCTCTCTATATCCTCTTTATGCTTACCCACGCAGGTACTTATCCATGTTTAGTGCAGCACGGCGTCCGTCACCCATAGCGAGTATCACTGTCGCACCACCACGTACGATATCACCACCAGCGAAAATCTCGCTGCGCGAAGACTGCATCTCATCACTTACTGCAATAGTGTTTTTGCGACCAAGCTCCAGTCCCTCAATAGATTTCGGAACGAGCGGATTGGGTGATACACCTACGGCCACAATCACCTGATCTACATCGAGTGTAACCGTCTTTCCCTCAACGGGAACAGGTGAGCGGCGGCCAGATGCATCTGGCTCACCCAGTTCCATCACTTGAAGAACTGCCTGCTTTACGGCACCTGTCTCATCGGCAATATACTCGATAGGATTGTGAAGAGTAAGGAATCTGATACCCTCTTCCTTTGCATGTTTCACCTCTTCGAGACGGGCTGGCATCTCTACTTCTGAGCGGCGATATACAAGTGTTACGTCAGCTCCTAGGCGCTTGGCTGTGCGACAAGAGTCCATGGCTGTGTTTCCACCACCCACTACCAGCACACTTTTTGCCGGATTAAGCGGAGTGTCGGTCTTTGGATTGGCAGCATCCATCAGGTTTACACGAGTGAGATACTCATTGGACGACATGATGTTTATACTGTTCTCGCCAGGTATGTTCATGAAGTTGGGCAGACCTGCACCAGAACCTACGAAGATGCCCTTAAAGCCCTGAGACTCAAGCTGCTCTACGCTAACGGTCTTGCCTACGATAACGTCTGTCTGGAAGTGAACACCCATCTTGGCGAGGTTCTCGATTTCTACATCAACAATCTTATTTGGCAGACGGAACTCTGGAATACCATATTTCAACACACCGCCAATCTCGTGCAAAGCCTCAAACACAAAGACGTCATAGCCTTTCTTTACCATATCACCAGCAAAGCTCAGACCCGCAGGTCCTGAGCCAACAACAGCAATCTTTATTCCGTTGGCTGGCGCAATCTCAGGCAACGAGATGTTACCGCTTTCACGCTCAAAATCTGCAGCAAAGCGCTCCAGATAACCTATGGCAACAGCAGGCTCGTTCATCTTCAGATGGATGCACTTGCTCTCGCACTGTTTCTCCTGTGGGCAGACACGCCCGCAGACAGCGGGTAGGGCAGAGGTGTTCTTTAGCACCTTGGCAGCAGCCAGGAACTGCCCGCGCTCTATATTCTTGATGAACGACGGGATATTGATGTTTACAGGGCAACCTTCTACGCATGTAGGCTTTGCGCAATCAAGACAGCGCTTGGCCTCTGTCATTGCCATTTCCTTAGTAAGGCCGATGTTGACCTCTTCAGTACGGGTAGTAGCACGATATACAGGATCGAGCTCTGGCATGACTACGCGCTCAATCTGAGTTCGCTCTTTGGGCTTCATGCTCTTGCGGAGGTCATCGCGCCAAGCAGCATTGCGGTCTGTGAGGATGTCAATGGTGTCGTTGGTAGGATCGTCGTCCATGACAATATCTGTGGTCTTGGATACCTTGGATTTTTCATCTGTATTGATACTGTCAAGATGCTCCTCAAAGTGAGCCAGCTCCTCTTGCTCCTCGCGCTTGAATGTACCCATACGCTTGAACATCTCGTCCCAGTCGACAAGAGCTCCGTCAAACTCAGGACCATCGATGCAAACAAACTTTGTCTTTCCTCCGATAGTGAGTCGGCAGGCACCGCACATACCTGTTCCGTCCACCATGATTGTATTCAAGGACACTTCGCAAGGGATGTTATGCTTCTGGGCTGTCAGATTAGAGAACTTCATCATGATAGGAGGACCGATGGCAAATACCTTATCGACATGCTCCTGTTCAAAGAACTTCTCCATACCAACGGTTACAACACCCTTCTCGCCGTAACTTCCATCGTCAGTCATGATGATTACCTCGTCAGAACTTTCGCGCACCTTATCTTCAAGAATGATAAGATCCTTAGACCTGCCTGCCATAACAGAGAGAACCCTGTTGCCTGCAGCCTTCAAAGCTTGAATAATTGGCAGCATTGGAGCTACGCCAAGACCACCGCCTGCACATACCACAGTGCCGTATTTCTCGATTTTTGTAGGATTGCCCAGAGGTCCAACTACGTCTGTCACGTAGTCTCCCTCATTGAGAGCACAGAGCTTCTTTGATGAGAGACCTACCATCTGGACCACCAAAGTGATGGTACCTTTATCAATGTCTGCTGCAGCAATCGTCAGTGGCATGCGCTCACCTTTTTTGCCTACGCGGACAATCACGAAGTTACCAGCCTTGCGGCTTTTAGCGATTAGCGGAGCTTCAATCTCAAAAAGGAAAACCTTTTCAGAGAACTGCTCTTTTCTTACAATCTTATTCATATCTGTTTAGTTTATATCTCACGGAGCTTTTACACTTCGTGAGGGTGTTGATGATTAGTCTATTATGTCACACCCCATGTAAGGAACGAGAGCTGCAGGAATCTTGATGCCGTTTTCTGTCTGGTTATTCTCAAGTAGAGCGGCTACAATGCGAGGCAGAGCTAGAGCAGAGCCATTGAGGGTGTGACAGAGTTCTGGCTTCTTGCTTCCCTCTGGGCGATAGCGGCACTTAAGACGGTTGGCCTGATAAGTGTCAAAATTAGAAACTGACGACACCTCCAGCCAGCGTCCCTGAGCCTCAGAATAAACTTCGAAGTCGTAGCATATGGCACTTGTAAAGCTCTGGTCACCACCGCAAAGCAGCAGGATGCGATATGGGAGCTCAAGCTTTTTCAATAATCCCTCTACGTGCTCCAGCATCTCCTTATGGCTTTCCTTAGAGTGCTCAGGCTTGTCAATGCGAACTATCTCAATCTTGGAGAATTCATGTAAGCGGTTTAGACCACGAACGTCTTTGCCATATGAACCTGCTTCCCGGCGGAAACACTGAGTATAGGCGCAATTCTTGACAGGAAGATCCTTCTCGTCGAGAATTACATCGCGGTAGATATTAGTAACTGGTACTTCTGCTGTAGGGATGAGATAGAAATCGTCAACCTCGCAGTGATACATCTGTCCCTCCTTATCAGGCAACTGACCTGTACCATAGCCAGAAGCTTGATTTACAACTGTTGGAGGCATAATCTCGGTATATCCGGCTTTGCGAGCCTCATCGAGGAAGAAATTTATCAAGGCTCTCTGCAGACGAGCTCCTTTGCCGATATATACAGGAAAACCGGCACCTGTGATCTTAACACCAAGATCAAAGTCTATAAGGTTGTATTTCTTTGCAAGTTCCCAGTGTGGCAGTGGATTAGCAATGCCCAGTGATGGGTTTACATCCCAATTGCCAACGGTGTCGTTTCCTGAGCATTCCTTCAGGTTTGATTTCACCACGTGGTTGTCTTCTGCTACCTTGCCTTCAGGCACTTCATCGTATGGGATATTTGGAATTTGGCAGAGCAGAGTGGTCATGTCCTCCTGTGCCTTGGCCATCGTTTCATCTAGTTGCTTTGATTTCTCCTTCAATTCTGCAACTCGGGCCTTTACTTGCTCGGATTCTTCTTTCTTTCCTTCTTTCATCAAACGGCCTATCTGGCTAGAAAGCTGTTTCTGCTCGTTAAGGCTCTTATCGAGCTCCTGCTGAGCCTCACGGCGCTTCTTGTCTATGGCCAATACTTCGTCAATAGCTTGTTGTGCATTTGCAAAATGCTTTTTCTCCAAGCCACGTACTACACGTTCAGTTTGTTCACTGATAAGTTTGAGTGTTAACATATTAAATACGTATTTATTTGTTTTATATCAATTCTAAGGTGCAAAATTACAAATTTCTGACGACATACCAAAGTATTCTTTAAAAAAACTGTGAATTCAAGGTATATAAAAGCAGAAATCCCTCTCTCCATAGGAGAGAAGGACTCTGTTGTTTGTTTGGAATAAGTTTTTCTTTAATGTTATGCCTCAGCGTTTGGAATTACTGAAACAACGCTCTTGTTAAACTTGCCTTTGTGGAATTGAACGGTACCATCTACGAGAGCATAGAGAGTATCATCCTTACCCATAGCAACATTGTTACCTGCGTTGTGCTTTGTACCGCGCTGACGAACGATGATGTTACCAGCTACACACTGCTGACCACCGAAAATCTTAATGCCCAGTCGCTGAGCAGCGCTCTCACGACCGTTCTTAGAACTACCTACACCTT
>DGTJ01000024.1 GCA_002393725.1 Prevotella sp. UBA4339
TGTACTTTTGCCCCGACAAAGAGCCATTCTTGCGTCCCTTTGGTAGCAAGCGAGCGGAGCTCGAGAAATATGATTTACAGAATCATCTATAACAGAACTCGCCTCCTGAAAGGAATAACGATTATTCTATTATGCTCTCTACTGACATGCTGCACCCGTCAGGAGCCTCAGCACTTCACTCATGAAGTGCTCAACCGCATGACACCCATAAAAGACCAGGGCGACAGTCCCACATGCTGGATATATGCCATGCTTGCAGCCATCGAGACGGAGCATCTCAGATGGGGCGACTCCGTCAACCTCTCACCTTATTATATAGAGAAGATGATGGAACAGGAGCCTAATGTGCCAAGCAACAAACGGGGCATGGGCAAGACGCTCATCAATCTGATACAAAAGTATGGCATTGTGGGATATGATGCCATGAGGACGGTTGACACCCCTGCCCCACGCTATGCTTTCATGCTGGGAGCTGAGTACACCACGCAGGAATTCGCACGTAGCGTATGTGCTCCCGACGAGTATATAGCACTGACAAGCAATCCGAACAAGCCTTATTATAAAGAAACAGATATTGACCTTCCTGACAACTGGATGCATGACCGGTTTTACAACATTCCTATCGACTCCCTGCTCGACAAGACAGAGCGTGCTGTACGAAAGCATCATGGCGTGTGCTGGGAGAGCGAAAAACATGCTATGGCGATTGTAGGTATAGCTCACGATGATAACGGCAAGAAATACTTCATCATGAAAAACTCCTGGGGGACCAACCGTCCTTACAAAGGACTCGACTATCTCTCCTTCGAGGACTTCAGGAAGGAGACTCTCGCCATAGAGATGCCACGCTCCGCCATGACAAAATAAGTGCCAGCCTCTGCAGAGACTGGCACTCATCATTCATATATCAATACACCGGCTACTTGTTCAGTTTCCAGGTTACACCGTCCTTGGTGTCTTTCACCTCGAAACCGGCAGCGGCGAGCTCGTCACGAATCTTATCGCTGGTAGCCCAGTCTTTTTCTGCCTTAGCCTTCGCACGCAGCTCGAGCACCATGTCCACGACCTTGCCAAAAGCCTCCTCGCGTGCCTCACTGCCTCCGTTAAGCATCGCACCTTGTGCACTGCGCTTCAGACCGAGAATATCCTCAGTGAAGAGGTGCATCACTTCTGAGAGTTCCTTAAGGCAGTCGCTGCAGATCGTTGCCTTATGGTCAACAAGCTTGTTGACAACGGTGCAGGCTTCGAAGAGATTGCTGATAACCTGTGGAGTGGCGAAGTCGTCGTTCATTGCGTCATAGCACTTCTGGCGCAGGGCCTTTACGACACGTTCTGTCTCGGCATCGCACTTATCGCCTGCCTGTACTCGATCCAGGTCGGAGATGGCGTTCATAAGCTTTTCCAGACCCTTCTCTGCTGCCACAAGGGCTTCGTTGGAGAAGTCAACCGTACCACGGTAGTGTGCAGAGAGCACGAAGAAGCGGATGGTCATAGGTGAGTAGGCCTTCTCCAGCAGGGGGTGATTGCCAGTGAAGAACTGCTCAAGGGTAATGAAGTTATTATACGACTTACCCATCTTCTGACCGTTGATAGTGAGCATATTGTTGTGCATCCAGTACTTCACTGCCGGATGCCCCATCGAAGCCTGTGCCTGTGCAATCTCACACTCATGATGCGGGAACACGAGGTCCATTCCGCCTCCGTGGATATCAAACTCCTCACCTAAATACTTGCGGCCCATCGCCGTACACTCACAGTGCCAGCCGGGGAAACCGTCGCTCCAAGGTGAGGGCCAGCGCATGATATGCTCTGGCTGTGCCTTCTTCCAAAGGGCGAAGTCTGCCTGATTACGCTTCTCGCCTACACCGCCGAGATTCTCACGAGAGGCATCCTTGATATTCTCCAGGCTGCGGCCTGAGAGAATGCCATAGTGGAACTTCTTATTATAGGCTTCGATATCGAAATAAATTGAGCCGTTGCTCTCATAGGCAAAGCCATTGTCGAGTATCTGCTGCACCAGCTGCTGCTGCTCGATGATATGCCCTGTGGCATGCGGCTCTATGGAGGGGCGCAGCACATTAAGGGCATCCATCGCCTGGTGATAGCGGTTGGTATAGTACTGGGCTATCTCCATCGGCTCCAGCTGCTCCAGACGGGCTTTCTTGGCAATCTTGTCCTCGCCTTCGTCAGCATCGTGCTCCAGATGACCTACATCAGTGATGTTTCGCACGTACCTTACCTTATATCCAAGGTGCTTAAGATAACGGAAAACCACATCAAAGGTGATGGCAGGACGGGCATGCCCCAGATGGGGATCGCCATAGACAGTCGGACCGCACACATACATGCCCACATTTGGCACGTGCAGAGGCTCAAAACGCTCCTTCTGACGCGTCAGCGTATTGTAAATAACTAATTTCGATTCCATTACTTAACGTATTCAGCAAAATCTGTCAGTTTCATGTCGCCCTTGCGAGCCAGCGTGTCGTGCATGGCGAAGGCAGCAGGCAGGTTGTGACGGGTCTGACCCATCTTCGAGATCTTCAGATAGTCCCAGAGCAGCTGCTTGTAGTCAGGATGTGCACAGTTCTCGATGATGCACTCTGCACGCTGGGCAGGGCTCTTTCCGCGAAGGTCGGCAATACCCTGCTCCGTCACGATGATGTTCACATCGTGCTCCGAGCTGTCCTGATGGCTTACGAATGGTACGATGGAAGAGATGACACCACCCTTTGCCACAGAAGGACAAGTGAAGATGCTCAGGTATGCATTGCGGATGAAGTCACCCGAGCCACCGATACCGTTCATCATCTTCGTACCGCTGATATGTGTGGAGTTCACGTTGCCATACAGGTCAGCCTCGATGGCTGTATTGATGGCGATGACACCTAAGCGGCGGATAATCTCTGGCGAGTTGGAAATCTCACTCTGACGCAGGGTGAGGTGCTGCTTCATATAGTCCATATTGTCGTAGACTTCCATCAGGCATTCGTTGGACACCGTAAGTGAACAAGCTGAAGCGTCCTTGACACGACCATTGAGCATCATCTCAATCACTGAGTTCTGGATCACCTCCGTATAGATATTGAAGTCGGGCACGTGCTTATCCTCACCCAGTGCACCGAGGATGGCGTTAGCCGTAGAGCCCACACCGCTTTGCAGTGGCAGGAACTCCTTTGGAATACGGCCCTTGTGCATCTCCTCAACGAGGAACTCTGCCGTAAGGAATCCGATCTTATCCGTTACAGGGTCGCTGTCCTTGAAGGCACGGGCCTCGTCGGGGATATTACACTCAACGACACCTACCACCTTCTCCTTAGGGATACATACATAAGGCTTTCCGATACGGTCGCCTACATGCTCGATGGGGATTGCCTTGCGATAAGGAGGATCGAGAGGTTCATACACGTCGTGGATGAACTTGGCATTCGGATTATGGAATGAGTTCAGCTCGAGAATCACATGCTTTGCCAGACGTGCGGCTGTGGGAGAGATGCCTCCTGCAGCTGTGAGGTACACGTGATAGTCGTTGCCTGCCTCTTCGATGTCACACACCTCGAGGATAGCCCAGTCCACATCACCATAGAAGCCATAGCGCAACTCCTGTGCCATGTGACTCAGGTGCAGGTCATTGTATGGTATCTCGCCCAGATTCACATGCTTACGGAAATCGGGGTTCGTGGTATAGGGAGCACGATAGAGTATCGCCTGTGCATTTGCAAGGTCGCCATCGGTACTCTGGCCTGTTGAAGCGCCGGTGAAAATAGCCACTTTGAACTCGCGTCCTGCCTCATGCTCGGCAACGGCAATCTTTGCCAATTCCTTGGTGGTAGCCTTGGCCACACCGGCAGGAGTAAAACCACTCATGGCGATATGGTCGCCATTCTTAATCAGTGCTGCAGCCTCTGCAGCAGTAATACGTGTATAAGCCATAATTTTTCAAATTTGCAAATTTGTGTGCAAAATTACAAGTTTTTGGGGAGTTAAAGGAGATATGGAAGTTAAAAGAAGTTAGAAGGAGTTAAAAGGAGTTAGAGTTGATCCATCAGGACGTCCCATACTGCGATTATATGACAGACGCTACCGGCAAGGACAAAGAAATGAAACACGGAATGCATGTATTTTCGCTTGTTCAGTGAGTAGAACAAGGCACCTGTGATATAGCACACGCCCTCAGCGACTATCCAGATGAATGCTGCTGTAGACACAGAATCGATAAGTGGTTTGAAAGCCACGAGCACACTAAGGCCCATACCTACAAAGCAGAAGGTCTCAAGGTTGGAATGCTCCTTCAAGTGAATGAAACTCACGACAGTACCGGCAATGGCACATGCCCACACGAAGATGAAGAGGCTCCATCCCCAGTATCCCTGTTCACGTAGTGCAATAAGCGTCAGTGGCGAATACGAGCCTGCGATGTGCCAGTAGATAGCAGCATGATCCCACTTCCGCAGGCGCTCCTTCCACTTTGAGCGATGGCCAAGCAGTCCTCCTGAGGAATATCGCTCATAGGCCGGCAGGGCATGGTAAAGAGTAGAGGCGATATACGAGCCAAGCATACCGAACAGGTAGAGTATCACCCCCACCCTCGCCCAGTTATTGTCGCTCTGAAAGCACCACACCAGGAAGATGATGCCGATCACGACACCTAAAAGAATGCCTCCACCATGCGAGGAGGCATTCAATATCTCTTCCTTCTTAGTGTAACGAATGGCCATCAGGCTTAATCATCTGCCAAGGTGAAGTCGAGCTGCTTGCGCTCTACGTTTGCTCGTGCCACCTTGATACGTATCGGGTCGCCAAGCTGATACTTGGTATGGTGGCGGCGCCCGACGATTATGAAGTTCTTCTCGTCGAAGTCGTAGTAGTCGTTGCCCAGGTCGCGGATAGGTATCATTCCCTCACAGTGGTTCTCGTCTATCTGGGCATAGATGCCGTATGATGTAAGGCCTGAGATGTGCGCATCGTAGGTGTTGCCGATCTTATCCTCCATAAACTCCACCATCTTGTACTTGATAGAATCGCGCTCTGCGTTCTGTGATATCTGCTCCATGTCGCTGCAGTGCTCACAGAACTCCTCATACTTGTCCTTATTGGCGGAACGGGCACCATTCTGATACTTGGTAAGCAGGCGATGAACCATCATATCCGGATAACGTCGTATGGGCGATGTGAAATGAGTATAGTAGTCGAAAGCGAGACCATAGTGGCCGATGTTATGCACACTGTATTTCGCCTTCATCATCGCCCTGAGGGCTACTGTCTCGATGGCATTCTGCTCACGAGTACCCTGGGCATCGGCCATCAAGCTGTTAAGCGACTTCGTGATAGCCCCCTTTGTACCGCTGGTCTTCACCTTATAACCGAACTTCGACACGAACTGGCGCAGGTTCTCGAGTTTCTGTGGATCAGGCTGGTCGTGGACACGATAAGGCAACGTCTTGGCCTTCTGTCCCTTCTTCACGCGGCCTATCGATTCAGCAACCGTCTTATTGGCCAGCAGCATGAACTCCTCGATAAGCTTATTGGCATCCTTCGACACCTTGAAATACGCCTTCACGGGCTTGCCGTTCTCATCAATATCAAAATGCAGTTCCTCACGGTCGAACTTCACGCTTCCATTCTTGAACCGTGCTTCACGCAGCTTCTTAGCCAGTGCATCGAGCTTAACAAGCTCCTCCGCATATTCTCCCTTCAATTTCCGGGCAGGAGTATTCTCCTTCCTCCTTTCTCCTTCCTCCTTCCTCGTATCCTCTGCAACTCCATTATCCTCCAACAACTGCTGCACCTCCTCATAAGCATAGCGTCGATTACTCCTTATCACGGTATGAGCCAGATGCCACTTCTTGATGTTGGCTTCATCATCGAGCTGGAATATTACACTGTAGCAGAGCTTCTCCTCGTCAGGACGCAGAGAGCAGATGAAGTTACAGAGACGCTCAGGCAGCATCGGGATGGTGCGGTCAACAAGATATATGCTCGTAGCACGGTTGTATGCCTCCTTGTCGATGGCAGAGCCCTCACGGACATAGTGGCTCACATCAGCGATGTGCACGCCCACCTCCCAGAGTCCGCCATCAAGCTTACGGATACTCAGGGCATCGTCGAAGTCCTTTGCATCCTTGGGGTCGATAGTACAAGTGAAGACATCACGGAAATCCTCGCGACGGTCTATTTCCTGCTGCGTGATAGTGGCGTCGATCTTCTCTGCAGCATCCTCCACATTCTTAGGATACTTGTACGGCAGGTTGTACTGTGCAAGTATCGCATGCATCTCGGCATTGTTCTCGCCAGTCTTTCCGAGCACATCGACCACTGAGCCAATGATGTTCTTGTGCTCGCTGTCAGGCCACTGCACCACCTTCACCACAGCCTTGTCATCCGTCTTGCCACCCTTGAGTTTCCTTTTGGGGATAATGATATCGTGGATGAAATTGGGGTCTTGCGGTATGAGGAATGCCATATCCTTCTCCACACGCAGCTTTCCAACGATCTGGTCGTGGGCACGCTTCACGATCTCTATCACCATCGCCTCCTTGATATGCTTGTCACGACGGGCCATATACGACACCTTTACCTTGTCGCCATCCATTGCCGACATTGAGTTGCGCTCTGCGACAAACACAGGAGTACCGCCATCATTAGGCAGGAAAGAGTTTCGCCCGTTTGCCTTGCGACGGAACGTACCCTCCTGCACCTGAGTCTTCAGATTCAGGCGATACGAGTTGTCGCTGACCTTCAAGAGGAAGTCATCCCATGCCATCTCCTCCATCACGTCGATGGCAAGCATCTTAAGAGGATGAGTGTCAAACTTAAGAACTTTGAATATCTGCTTGAACGAGAATGTCTCGTTAGGGTTATGCTGAAACAGGTTCTGTAACAGTTCACTTACCTGCTTTTTACCCAGTCGCTTTCCGCCTTTCTTCTTTCCCATAGACTTGTCGTTTTTGTTTTCTGGAGGCAAAGATACAAATTTTTTTTAGATAATGAAAGAATCTTTGCGAAAAATAATGTACCTTTGCAGTCGAATTAGAAAACAGATGAAGATATTAATCACAGGAGCGAGCGGTTTTATCGGCTCTTTTATCGTTGAGGAAGCCCTGAAGAGAGGCTTCGACACTTGGGCAGCCGTACGCAAGAGCAGCTCCAGGGAGTATCTGCAGGACAAGCGCATAAACTTCATCGAACTGAACCTCTCATCGAAGGAACAGCTCGTGGAACAGCTGCGAGGCCACGACTTCGACTATGTGGTGCATGCAGCAGGAGTGACGAAGTGCCTTAACAAGCAGGACTTCCGCCGCATAAACACAGATGGCACTAAGAACCTCGCTGATGCCATCCTCGAACTTCAGATGCCACTGAAGCGCTTTGTCTTTGTGAGCAGCCTTAGCATCTTCGGTGCCATCAGGGAGCAGCAGCCATACGAAGAGATACGTGAGAGCGACACTCCACAACCGAATACCGAGTACGGGCGAAGCAAACTGGCTGCAGAGCAGTATCTGGAGTCGATTGCCCTGCGCCTACCTTATATTATATTAAGGCCAACGGGAGTATACGGCCCTCGTGAGAAAGACTACTACATGATGGCGAAGACCATCAAGCAGCATTCCGACTTTGCCGTAGGATTCAAGCGTCAGGACATCACCTTCGTCTATGTCACCGACGTGGTGCAGGCTGTCTTCCTCGCACTCGAGAAGGGTGAGAACGGCAGGAAATTCTTCCTCTCCGACGGTGAGGTGTATCAGAGCAGCACGTTCAGCGACCTTATCCATGAGGAGTTGGGACGCCCCTGGTGGATACGTGTCACCGCCCCTGAATGGATATTAAGGATCATCACTTTCTTCGGAGAACATATAGGAAGGATGACGGGCAAGGTGACTGCACTCAACAACGACAAGTATAATATCCTGCGCCAGCGCAACTGGCGGTGCGACATACAGCCTGCAATCGACGAACTGGGCTATAAGCCTACAGTGAAACTTGCTGAAGGGGTAAAACGTACCATCAAATGGTATAAGGATAACGGATGGCTGTAGAAGATTGAACATTGAAGATTGAACATTGAAGTATTTTAAGTTTTTGTTTGAGATAGATAAGAAGCCCAGAAAGGGTTTGCTGGCAGTGGAATGGTTCATCATGGGCTATCTGCTGCTGACACTGTTGATGATGCTCTTCATGACGACAAAGCTGAAGAATCCCGAACCGATGCTCTGGCTGCGTTTTCACGGGGTGATGCTGACACTCGCGCTTTGGGTGGTATACAGGCTTATCCCCTGCAGATTCACCATGCTGTGCCGTATCATTCTGCAACTGATCATGCTATCATGGTGGTATCCCGACACATACGAGCTTAACAAGTACTTTCATAATCAGGACCCTCTCTTTGCAGGCTACGACCAGAGCATGTGGGGATTCCAGCCCGCCCTGCTGTTCTCACAGGTGTGCAGCAATCCTGCCTTCAGCGAACTGATGCACCTGGGCTACTCGTCATACTATCCCCTGATTGCACTGGTGGTCGCGTTCTATTTCCTGAAGAGGTATGAAGAGTTTGAACTGGCATCGTTTATCATCCTCGCCTCGTTTTTCATCTACTACGTGATATTCATCTTCCTCCCTGTCACCGGTCCGCAGTTCTACTATCTGGCAGCAGGCATCGACAATATCGCCGCTGGGGTATTCCCCGATGTAGGCAATTATTTCCAGAGCCATCAGGAGGCCCTGCCCCTGCCCGGCTGGAAGAACGGGCTCTTCTACTATCTCGTAGACTGTGCCCATGCAGCAGGCGAGCGGCCTACAGCGGCATTCCCGAGCAGCCATGTGGGAGTAACCACCATCCTGATGATCCTTGCCTGGAGGGCACACTGCCCAAAGCTATTCTGGGGCATGATGCCACTATATATTCTTATGTGTCTGGCCACTGTATATATACAGGCTCATTATGCTATCGACGTGATTGGAGGATGGGTGTCGGCAATTGTGATTTTTGCCGTTTTGCATTTTTTAGGTAGAAAAATTTGTATATCTCGAAAATAATACATACCTTTGCAGGCGAAATAGTAAGGATAAAGACATGCTAACATTGAGGATTCCGACAATAACGACAGTCGGGATTCTTTTGTTTTTGTCAGTCTAACCAAAATTGCAATAATAAAATCTGTAAAAAGCGAATATCATGGCTTATATGTCACAAGAAGGCTACGACAAACTGATAGCCGAACTGAAACGTTTAGAGAGCATAGAGCGACCGAAGGCCTCTGCTGCCATCGCTGAAGCTCGTGAGAAGGGCGACCTTAGTGAGAATAGTGAGTATGACGCCGCCAAGGAGGCCCAGGCTCATCTCGAGGATAAGATCAATCAGCTGAAGATGACCATCTCCGAGGCGAAGGTGGTGGACACCAGCCGTCTCAGCACAGATGCCGTGCAGATACTTTCCAAGGTAGAAATGACCAACATGACCAACAAGGCAAAGATGACCTACACTATCGTCAGCGAGAGTGAGGCCAACCTGCGCGAGGGTAAGATCTCCATCAAGACTCCTATTGCCCAGGGCCTGCTGAACCACAAGGTTGGCGACGAGGTGGAGGTAAAGATTCCTCGCGGCACTATCAAGCTCCGTATCGACAAGATCACTGTCGGATAGCTCCGAACACTTATCACCTAACACCCAAGATCATGGATATATTCAGTAAGATTGCTGCTGGTGAGATTCCCAGCTACAAGTGTGCAGAGAATGAGGAATTCTATGCATTCCTCGACATCAACCCGCTGGTAAAAGGCCACACTCTCGTCATTCCCCGTCGCGAAGTAGACTACATCTTCGACATGGACGACGATGAGATAGCCCGCTATCAGGTGTTTGCAAAGAAAGTGGCTAAGGCAGTAGGCACCGCCTTCCCTTGCAAGAAGGTAGCTCAGGTAGTACTGGGTCTCGAAGTGCCTCATGCACATATCCACCTGATTCCGATGCAGTCAGAACAGGATGCAGACTTCCGCCGCGAGAAGCTGAAGCTCTCAGAAGAGGAATTCAAGGAGACAGCATCGAAGATACTGGAAGAATTCAAAAAGCTGTAGCCCTCGAGCTACAGCTTTTTTTACACGAACTTATCACCGTATTTCAGTCTCGCCTCACTGACATATTTCCGTATCAGCGACGAGTCGTCGTTCTTCTTGCAGATAAGCAGCACATCGTCACTGTCGGCAACGATATAGCCTTCAAGACCGTTGAACACGCCTAACTTGCCTTTTGGGAGCTTTATCACATTGTTGTTACACTCCTCCAGCTCCACCGTTGAGTCGATGATAACATTTTCACCTTCCGACTTAACCGACGACTCATAGATGGCATGCCACGTACCCAGGTCAGCCCATCCGAAGTCGCACTTCATAACATACACATGTCTGCTCTGCTCCAGAATGGCATAGTCGAGCGAGAGATTAGGATAGCGAGGATAGTGCTCTGTCACATATTCCATCTCTTCCTCGTAAGTATATTCCTTTATGTTATACCTCAAGGGGCGCAGGACCTCTGGGAAGAGATACTCGAACGATTTGAGCAGATACTGTGCACTTACCTGAAAGATACCAGTATTCCAATAGAACTCCCCGCTCTCCATGAACATCTTAGCGAACTCGCGTTCAGGCTTCTCTGTGAATGACTTCACGGCATACACCTCGGGCTTGCAGCTGAGGTCGCCCAACTGTATATATCCGTATCCTGGCTCCGGCCGCGTGGGCTTCACCCCCATCACCACCACCACATCGTTTTCCGACACGTAGCTGAAGCCTATTTCCACGCTTCGCGCAAACTCCGCCTCGTTGAGCACCATCTGGTCAGATGGCAGGACGATGATGTTTGCCTCAGGACAGATCTTCTGTATGCGCATCCCTGCCCACGCCACGCTGGGGGCAGTATTACGATGGATTGGCTCTATCATGATGTTGCGCTCAGGTATGTCGGGCAACTGCTCCTTGGACATTTCAAAATACTCTTTACACGTACATATATATATATTATCCTTAGGGAGCAACTTCACGATGCGATCGTAAGTAGCCTGTAATTGTGTACGACCCGTCCCGAAAAAATCGAGAAACTGCTTTGGGACATCTTCACGGCTGCAAGGCCATAAGCGCCTGCCGCGACCTCCTGCGAGTATCACGCAAAAATTTCTTGTATTCTCCATTTATATTGACAATACTTATAGTTCCTATTCACGGTGCGAAGATACGCATTATTATTGACATAAACAAATATTTTGCATTTTTTTATCATAAATCTTTGTCATTTCAGATTTTTGTAGTACCTTTGCAGCGCTTTTCGAGACTAAACGTCCTCAATTTCATGCCCAGATGGCGGAATCGGTAGACGCGCTGGTCTCAAACACCAGTGGGGCAACCCGTGCCGGTTCGACCCCGGCTCTGGGTACGAGTTAAGCTCGAAAGTAATCGCTAAACCTCTTTTTAGAAGGTTTAGCGATTTTCTTTTCTTATAACCGATTCATCCAACTCCATCTTCTATCTCTCTCTGAGCATAGATCACAGCATCACGTTTCACCTCGTCCTCACCCTCAACGGTATCTAGCACCTTGTCTGCTAGCCAGATGGTCAACAGTTCTTTTTCTTCGATTTCAAGGAGTCTGGCCATAATGGGGATATGGCTCCGTTTTGCTTTCCTTTCTCCACGCTCTATCTTGCTATACATAGGCGTGTCTATATCCAGTGCAGCCGCCAATTTCCGCTGCACCATCCCATGCTCTTCTCTGAGTTCTTTTATTTTCTTACCGAATATCATACGCTTCCATTTATTACTTTCTAAGTTTCCGATACTTCTGATTCTTACTTTTGGGCTTGTCGGGTTCAGTCATCTCTAAATATCCCATCTCCAACAATGGTCTAACATACGTGGTCATATTCTTTGAGTTGTTGTAATAGCCTATGTGATCCATAATTTCCTTGGCCGTTCTTGGGATACTACAAAACTGGATGATGTCCTTTTGAACATTCGACAACTGCTTATAGGGAATACGAACTATATTTGTCCTATCTTTGGCTTCTTCGACTCCATCATTGTCTCTTTTTGTAGCTTCATTATTTTCTATATATTTCGCAGACAGCGAGTTATCTCTGTCTTCTTCGTCTCTTTTATCTCTGTATTCTCTGTCACTATCTCTATCATTTCTAACATCAGTTTCTCCTACATCTCTACGCTCAACCGTCACCACAAACTCATTAAGCGTCTCATCGTTTACGAACTTGATGTCAGGAGTAAACTTCAAGGCTCTGGTGATGCCACTTCCTGCACCAGTATAAGGCAGCAGATTGATACCGTGATTAAAGAGCAACTTGTTTCTTGGCACCGATGCGCCATGCTTAATGCTTTCCATGCTGACACCTTCTGGCTGAACATTCTCAATGTCAAGCAGAATCTGCGGTACGACACCTTCCGATGCCAGACTCCCCAACAAGTTCGTCGTCTCTTGTACCTCCACAAATGAGAGCGGATTGATGCGTCCAGTCTTGTCATCAATACCCACCACAATCATTCCGCCACGAGAATTGCTCTGTGCCACCATCTCGCAACACACGTCATACTTGTTGTCACGAGTCACCCGCTCCTTGCGCTCGGCATTGCCGCTTCGCTTGTCGAAGAACTGCACTCGCGTCTGTTCTGCCGTGTCTCTTAGCCTCAGTATATCTTCTGTCGTCATATATCTAATAACGTTTTTATTCGTTGCATTATTATTGTTACTTACCTCATCAGCCAGCCTTTAGCCTCCTTCCAAATTGCTTCCAGTCTGCTTCTAAAACGAAAGAAGTAAATGAAAAAACTGATTTTTGTGTTTGAACTTAAATTTGGAGTCAAATTTGGAATCTGGCTACGACTGTTCTTGTTCTTTCAGTTTGTATGTGCGATTTCTATTCCCGCCACATGAGACAAGTATTCCCTCATCCACCAGTTGATAAAGAAGCACCTTTACTCTTGTTGTGCTGGAACTTAAAAGTTTCACAAGATCTTCTGTTTTTGCTTCCCCATTCCTATGGATGTACTCAATGATTATCGTCCGCTTATCGTCCGTTTTTATCGTCCGCTTATCGTCCGTTTTGTCATTATCGTCCATTATTACTTTATCGTCCGCTTTTATCGTCCGCTTTGTGCGCGCCATTTTACTAGTGTCTATAGTCAATGTTGTGCGGGCTGGAGCGTAGGTGACATCGTAATCTGGCTGTGTATCGAGTTCCGAGTTACAGATATCAAATAGATCAGGGATGCCACTGCCAGCCCGTTCTCCGAAGTCAAGCAGGCCAAACATCTTCATGATAGTAGCATTTCGTGCATCAGAAGTGCCGCCACTCAATGCTGTCTTTAACCCAGGACGCATATCACCGGGGTTGGCAAATGACAGCGAATCAGGCCGACGGACGATAACAACACCCTTTTGTCCATAGTAATCGGAGTGGGCCAGCGTATTGACTATCATCTCGCGCAAAGCTTTATGCATGGGAACTTCATCTTCCCGACTTCCATCCTGACTAAGTTGGAACGGAACAGGAAATGCACTCCGCAATCGATGATACACATGAAAGAAGAAATCGAACAAGTTGCCACTCCAATCGCCCGAAGACGAGACGATGCGATGTGTCCATCGAATTTTTGGGTCAAGTTGTTCACGGTAGTCGAGAAAATAGTCTGGCATTTCTCTCGTGATGTCATACTCATGACCAAACATCAGCAGACCAGCCACTGTAGGATATACGCGCCCATCCTCACGATCGAACCCCATAGCCCCTATACTGCGTAGGAACATTTCATCATCCTGTTTGCTCCATACATGTCCAGAATGTTTCCCGTTGAAGTAGTTGCGGTAGTCATGCACCGTATTCATATCGAATACAGACATATCCAGACCCTTAAGAACTTTAGTGTCTGTAGTCGATGCGGCAGCATCACGATAGATAGCCGCCACTTGGTCACGATTGCACAAATGGTCACCTTCGCCATATCTGACATAAGTCCCACGCATCGGGTCTTGTCCTATATATACTGGTCGAATGGTACGATCTGCCCGAGGAACCTCAATCACGACAATTTGTTTACCGTCAATCTCCTGATCATATACCATGTTGTTAGTTAGGATGTTCACGCTAACCTTCTGCCGGTTATTCACCATGTTCCAGAAGTCACCTATCAGTTTATGTGAATCCTCAACACCTCTCACGGACAGCGAGTGGTCATTCTCTTCCACGACTCCCAAGAGAATAATACCCCCTTCTGTATTGGCAAATGATGAATAAGTCTCCCAAATGCTATTTGGAATCTGGTTCTTTGCCGTCTTTGCTTCTATACGGTGATCTTCTTGATACGCCGTAAGATTGTTGATGTCTATTTCCATATCATTATAACGTTTTGCCATTAACTTTAGTCTTCAGAGTTTATGGTGTCAGCAAACCTCTATATTCAAGGTCATGCTTCATTATTTCTTCCATTTGATGCGTTTCAAGGTCTATTTGCCTCAAACGCTTTTCCTTTTCTTCATCAGTATGCCGATTGTCTTGAAGCACACTCAGTTTCATTTTTGCCTTAACACATTCCAACCCATTATGAATGGCAGACACACTCACAGGAGCATTAGAGTTGAATAGATGCGCCCAACTTTGTCCTGCAAGCAGGTTTCCCCACTTTTCGTATTTCTGAATGTCATTTAGACATTGCTCTATTCTGCTGTCATTTATCTGCTCCATATTTTACCTCTTTATTTAATCCTTTTTGACAATACATTAACAATATCTTCGTTTGTTACATATCTATATATTTGCGGAGGTTGGAAACTGGGATCAACTCTCCTCAATTCTTCCAATCCAATCGGCATTACAGATTTAATCATATCAAATTCTATGCCAATAGCTTTGTGATAGCCATCATAATAAGAGAAATAGCTCTGTTCATTAATACCCAAACGATTTGAGTAGTTTTCCCATAAACACTTAGGGGTACATTCTATTATTGTCTTTACCTTTCCAAAACCAAGTACCGCCTTAACTGGGGCAGATGCATATATGATGACATAATCCCCTTGCTGGACATTAGGCTTCATCTTTCTCAGTTCAATGTCCTTTTTACCAGAAATAAGTTTCTTTGCGTATTCTGGCTTAACTGCAATAAACAGGTATTTGCGTTTTATTTTTGTTCTTTCCATCTCCCTAATTGATAAAGTTGAAAATATATAGTGTCGTTTATCTCAACTGGAGAAGCAAAAGTATTTCTTTTGCGTCCGTTAGCGATAAAGATTTCTTGAATTTTAGCAAATGAAATAGGATATTCAAAGACCTCTGTATGGCAGAACTTTAATGCCCTAATATCTGTATTTATATCACTACCACATAATTTGTAAATGTCTTTCCATTCATAAATGCCATATCGCCTGTTTACATGAAAAAGATCTTTGGGCTTTCCTGTCATCACTTCTGTAAGATATGAAGAAGCTACAATCGATTTTGCGTGAGAATAACGTACATCTTTTCCACTTACATACCATAATATACGAGCAGGATATTTTTCCGTAATAGGCTTCGTGTGGCGATAATAGACATTCTCAAAACTCCACAGTTTTTCTGGATTAGCGCCAAATAAATCTTCGCCAGCAATAGCCAAATCAAACAACTGTCCAGCCCAATACGGCTTTATTGGTACAATGTATGTAGGAATATTCAATCCTTTTATCTTTAATGGGAATAACTTCCTTTCAACTGCCAAAAGTAATCTGTCGTTATTTTCAACAGTTATTGACGGATATGACTGATGGATTATATTTGATACTTCTTCTTTGGCAACGATAATGTTATATACAAACTTAATATATATATCATTCTGCAGTACAAATCCAAATTTGTCCAGGATATCCTTCTGATTATCTGTTATATATTTCTCTCCGAAAACGATTCTTTTCTTCTCACCCTTAAGAATCCTTTTCATAATCTCAGAAATAATTTGGAAGAACAGAGCGTTGCAAATATCTTTGTCACAGATACGCAATAATTCTATATCTATCGACTCTTCCTTTTCTGTTATCCCATAAAATGCAATCGTATCACCATGTCGTTTTAGAACATAAAGTTTTCCTTCGCTTTTGTTTATCAGTTCTGATACTAATGCACTAAAAGTAGGTTTGTCCTCACCATCTTTTTGCATCCAAAATCTATTAACACACATAGATAGTTCCTGAGGACTTAGTTTAGAGACAGAATCAGAAGCAATACCTATCAACTGATTGGGGAGATACTCTTCCCCATGTAGGAGTTGGTCAACCTGCATAATAAACTCTTGAGGGTTGTATATTTGTAGCGAGTATTGTTTTTCTATGATATCCCTTTTATTAATTAATCCCTCATCGTAAGTTATAAAATAAGGTGTTTGAGAAACAATGCATGATGCAATCTGTTTCCTGTCAGATAAATCGTTATCTGATTTCCCGCTGATTATTTGCTCCAAGTCTTTTACGACTTTCTTTTGTTTCTCCACATCAACCTTAAGTTGAGTAAACGAAGACAGAAGTGCCCGCGTCTTTGCTGCACGTTGTAGATTCTCATCTCGGTCTATTTCATTAAATGCTTCTGGAGCAAAGCACAATTCAGCCTCGTCTATCAACCAGTCTGCCAATAGCCCCCGAGGGTCTTCTTGCGGACTCACATAATCTGCATTTTCTGACTCTCGCAGTTTAACGATAATATTCATATCCAGCAAAGCCTTCACCTTAGAAGTTAATGCTACAGAGAATAAGTCTGGCTGATTAAAGTCATACCACCACCTATTCAGATAATTCACTTCATAACTTCTACTCCTGACCTTTTCGCGTGGAACGAATCCGAAATCTCTCCATACAGAAGACGCATAATCAAAATCAGTCCTGCAACTAAGCGAAATACCTCTATAAACTTTTTCGTATTTGCTTTTGAGAGCATTCAATAAATCAGTTGAAATGCCCTTTCCTCTGTACTCTTCACTTACACACAAATGAACAATACTAATCCGAGAAAAGCGAGAAACAACACGAAACATCAAATAGCCAGCCAGTGTTTTACCATCATGTGCAATAATAATGCACTTATTCCTTGCATGATCTTCAAAGCCACCTTCGGGCATAAATCCTAATGTGGCTGAGTTCTTTCTTCCCAGTGCTTTCACATCTTCGAAGAAACCATTTCTGCTGTCAATGAATTCTATCGTCATTTATTCCCTATCTCTTTTTGAGTTACCCACTAAGTATATTGTAGTTACCCACTAACTGTTGAGAGTT
>DGTJ01000009.1:0-340 GCA_002393725.1 Prevotella sp. UBA4339
ATTTCGTTTGCAAAATTAATCAATTTTTGGGGAATTCTACACTTCATACTTATGAATCAAGTACCTGTCCCTTGTGTCCTTGGACGTAGTCAGCTCTATCCGAAAACCCTCGTCTATGGCTATGATCTTCTGTAATTCTTCTTTTGTCATATTTCGTTTACAAAGTTAATCAATTATTTCGTACTTTACTACTCAATGATTGCAAATCAAGTGCATGTCTTTTACCCTCCTGACGAACTGACAAAAATTTTTTGTGAGTTCGTTCTGGTGCTTGCGAAGCATCAAACAACTTCATCATCTGCTCTACATTTAGCTATACATCCTCGCCCTCGAATCTTAC
>DGTJ01000009.1:414-2858 GCA_002393725.1 Prevotella sp. UBA4339
TTTCATCCTGATAAATCAGGAAAGCCTCATCCCTCTTCTCTATTTCGTTAGTCATATTTATTCGTTTTGTAAAGTTAGTCAATTCAGTCGCGTTTTATTTCTCAATGATAGAGATCAAGTGCTTGCCCGCTTGATTCGATGCCATATCCTATTCTGTTTGCAAAGTTAGTTAATTTGTTGAATAACACAAAAGGATCCGTCCATTTTTAGGCTTTAAAATTCTTTTTCTGAATAAATTTACTGTCTTTTGCTTATTTTTTGTGCGCCAAAAGGTTTCTTTTCGATAAAGTTTTTGTATTTTTGCACTCGCATAGCTGTTCTTATCGGGGCTGACTATTGCAAGACATTGTGGGTAAAAAAGCATTCGCTATTATTTCGCGTTTAGCCAAGAGCGTCGGAAACTCATTTGGAATAACAAGCACGGAATCATAGTAGTGACGGTGGCATTCGTATGCAGTATGCCTTCGTATCTGTTAATTAGCAATGCATTTGCGCTGATAAGGCGTGATGCATTCTTATAAACAGATCCGGGGCTCCATCCGACGCCGCCCCGTGCTAAACGCGATAAGGGGCATCACGCTTCTTTTACGCTCGCGTTTCAGCGATTGATAGTCGATGCGAAATTTAAAAAAAACTATCAATTGCAATTTTGGCAGACATGGATTATAACGGAATCAGTGACCTGTCGTCACATTATGACGATGAAGCCGAGGGCAGCAAGGACTTCTATAAGACCTATTTGCCCAGAATCAATAAGGCGTATTTGGAAGAGACTAGCGTAACCCAGGTGGGTGTAGTAAAAGGGGTTGTCTCCTCACGACTGTGGTGCCCAACCCCATGGTAACTCACCGTATGTTATTTGAACCCCAGGCATATAAAACTCATGCCACACTTCTCTGATGTCGGGCTTTTCGTCAGCGTCGATGTTGGCAAAGCAGGACTTTACGTATGCCAGCATCCACTCCCTTTCATTGTCGATAGACCTTATAACGAGACTGTTATCATAATAGTAGCCGAATACATACTTGTGCTCAAGAAAGCCTACAAAATTTTTGCCGTCGCGAAGTATGCTGCCGTCCTTGAATATAAGGCTAAGTGCTTGCTCTACTCTTGTCTTTTCCATATTGAACAAATTAAAAAAAGTGCAGACATATTTTATGCCTGCACCTTTAAATATTTAATTACTTACTTCACCTCCTCGAAGTCGGCATCCTGCACATCCTGGGCATTCTGGCTGTTGCCCTGTGCCTGCTGCTGACCACCGTTGAACTGGTCACCGCCAGGCTGACCTGCTGCACCACTCTGCTGGTACATCTGCTGTGAAGCTGTCTGCCAAGCATTATTGAGGGCTGCGATAGCTGTATCGATGGCATTGACGTCGCCAGCCTTGTGAGCATCCTTCAGTTGCTGGAGAGCCTGCTCAATGGCTGGCTTGTGCTGGGCAGGAATCTTGTCGCCGAGCTCCTTCAACTGGTTCTCGGTCTGGAAGATCATCGAGTCAGCCTGATTCAGCTTGTCGACACGCTCACGCTCACGCTTATCGTTCTCGGCATTCTGCTCAGCCTCTGCCTTCATGCGGTTGATCTCGTCCTGAGACAGACCTGAAGAAGCCTCGATGCGGATAGCCTGTTCCTTGCCTGTAGCCTTGTCCTTGGCAGATACCTTAAGGATACCGTTGGCATCGATATCGAATGTAACCTCGATCTGAGGAATACCACGACGGGCGGGGGCGATACCTGTCAGATTAAACTGGCCGATACTCTTGTTCTGGGCTGCCATCGGACGCTCACCCTGTAGAACGTGGATAGTTACCTCTGTCTGATTGTCAGCTGCTGTAGAGAATACCTCGCTCTTCTTGCAAGGAATTGTTGAGTTGGCCTCGATCAGCTTGGTCATTACACCACCCATGGTCTCGATACCCAGTGTCAGAGGGGTAACGTCGAGAAGTACGATGTCGCCTACACCGCCTTCCTTATTCAGAATAGCACCCTGGATAGAAGCTCCTACGGCTACCACCTCGTCTGGATTTACACCCTTTGACGGCTCCTTGCCGAAATAGTTCTTAACGAGTGTCTGTACGGCAGGTATACGGCTAGAACCTCCTACGAGGATTACCTCATCGATATCGGCTGTGGTGAGATGTGCGTCTGAAATAGCCTTCTGACATGGAGCCAGACAAGCCTGAATCAGCTCATGGGCCAACTGCTCGAACTTTGCACGTGTCAGAGTCTTTACCAAGTGCTTTGGTACACCTGCTACCGGCATGATATAAGGCAGGTTGATCTCTGTAGATGTAGAGCTTGACAACTCAATCTTAGCCTTCTCGGCAGCCTCCTTCAAGCGCTGCATAGCCATAGGATCAGCCTTCAGGTCGGCACCCTCGTCGTTCTTGAACTCCTGTACGAGCCAGTCGATGATTACCTGATCGAAGTCATCACCACCCA
>DGTJ01000019.1 GCA_002393725.1 Prevotella sp. UBA4339
TTGAGTCGGGTATTGGTGCATGGATCGTCAGTCAGGCTTTTGTTCATCGCATTGAAGTGTTCTATTGGCGTGAACTTGCCAACGAAGTTGATTTTATTCTTCGCAAGAAGGGAACAGTCGTTGCCATTGAAGTGAAAAGTAATGCAGAAAAGAAAACGAAAGGACTTGGTGAGTTTAGAGATAAGTTCAAACCAAAATCGGCATTTATCGTGGGTGATGGTGGAATTAGTGCCGAAGAGTTCCTTTCTATGGATATAAGGAATCTTTTCAAATTATAACTTCATACCTATATCGTTGCAGACAAAAGTGTCAATTATAGATATTCACCTTTATCGTTTCTACGAGCATGTAAAAACGCGCAGCATGTGTTGAATTTAAGGTGCCAGTACCTTACACTAAACCTGTTCGTAGCTGATTATCAACATACATTAGCTACCGCATAGTGGGTAACTCCCAAAACATAAGGTAGGTGTTGAGGTAGGTGTTAGAAGAACACCTACCTGTGGCTCAGCCCTGTATTCATCGGTGGTTCAGGAGGTTTGAGGTAGGTGTTAGGTGTTAGATGTATTTTCTTAACTGCCGAAGTAGAGGAAGAGCATGCTCAGGAGGACGAGGGCAAGGTCGATGACTTTTGCCTTGAGGTTCTTTTCGTGGAAGAAGAGGGCTCCGAAGAGGAAGGAGACGACAACGCTGGCGCGGCGTATCATCGAAACGATGGAAACCATGGAATCGGGAAGGCTCAGCGCATAGAAATAGACGAAGTCGGCAGCGCTGAGGAAGAGGCTGACGAGGATGATCATCCAATTCCAACGAAAGGGTGTGGTACGATGATGACGAGGCCACCACAGCAACAACAACACGATGCCCATCATGGCACATTGGTAGATGTTGTACCAGCTCTGCACCAGCATCCTGTCGACACCTATGCCGCCGTTGTTGGTTCCTGCCATGAGATATTTGTCGTAAAGGGCACTGATGGCACCCAACAGCGCCGCCAAGACAATCAACCATACCCAGGAATTACGCTTGAAATCAATGCCCTCCTTCTTTCCGCTACGGCTGAGCAGGAAGTAGGAAATGACTGCCAGCATGACACCTATCCACTGACAGACGTTCAGACGCTCGCCAAACAGCAGCAACGCACCCAACAGCACCATCACGGGGCGTGTGGCATTGATGGGTCCGACGATGGTCAGCGGCAGGTGCTTCATGCCGAAATAACCACATATCCACGACGAGAGGACGATGACACTCTTCAGTACCACATACTTGTGGACTTCCCATCCGCCTGATGCCACATGAAAGGGAGTGCCATCGAGCACCGTGGAAGAATGTGACAAGACGATGAACGGAAGGAAAAACAACGAACAAAACAGCGTGTTCAGAAACAAGACAGGGATGACAGCATTGTCTGACAAAACCTTTTTCTTGAAGGAATCGTAGCAACCCAACCAAAGTGCAGAAAGGAAGGCTAAAATCAACCAAAGCATAGACTTGTCTTTTTATTCTTCGTTGTAAACCACATCCCAGAGGAACAAGCCGTGGGCAGGCACCGACTCGCCGGCAGCAGAACGGCTGCCACAGGCTACCACTTGCTTGAACTCGTCGAGCGTCATACGATGACGTCCCACCTCTATCAGCGTACCCACGACGGCACGCACCATGTTGCGAAGGAAACGGTTGGCTGTGATGATGAAGCACCACGCTTCGCCTACCTGGGAACCGCCAAATGGTTGTTCTGTTTCGAAAGACGGCGGAGCGGACGGTGTTACCTTTACCCAACGAGCATCAGAAACGGTGCAGAGTGTAGTCTTCGCATCGCTTCCAGCTTTACAGAAGGCACCGAAATCCTCCACCGTCAGCAGATATTCCGCCGCACGGTTCATCAGTTCGAAATCTAAGTCGTAGTGTACTTCACATGAATAGGTGCGCAGAAACGGATTCTTCTGCTGATGGATGTAATAATGATACGTGCGGCTCACCGCCGAGAAACGAGCATGCAACGACTCCGCAACAGCGCGGACACTCCTCACGGCTATATCACGAGGCAAGATACGGTTCAGCCGATACGACAACTGTGGCGCATCCAACGGCTCCTGCCAGTCGAAATGGGCCACCATCGTATGCGCATGAACCCCCGTATCCGTTCGTCCGGCTCCCGTCACTGCCACTTCAGCGCCCAACAAGGTAGATAAAGCCCGTTGTAGCACCTCCTGCACCGAAGGACTGTGCGGTTGTATCTGCCATCCATGATAGGCGCTGCCGTCAAAACTCAGTTCAATAAAATAGCGTTGCATATAGAGGACAAAGGTACGATCAATAAAAATAATCTGTGACTTGCTATAATTTCAATACTGCGGTGAAGCAGTCGGGATAGGCAGATGGGATATCGTCAGGCTGCTGGCGGAAAAGGCCGTAGATGGTGCTGCCGCTACCACTCATCTGAGCATAGAGCGCTCCCCGCTGGTAGAGGTCCGCCTTGATGTCGGCAAGGACGGGATGTTTGTCGAAGACCGGCTGTTCGAAGTCGTTGGTGAGTTCGTTGCGCCAAGTCTCGATAGGTTGGCGAACGATATCGCGGCAACACTTCTGTGGTTTTCGTGGCGTGATGGCGGCATAGGCTTCTGCGGTGGAAACAGCAATGTCGGGTTTGACGAGCGCGAGCCAATAGCCGTGCAAGTTACCTTTGGCACCATCGGCAGGTTCGAGAATTTCGCCTATGCCCGTAGCGAAGACTGGTTCGGCTGTGATGAAGAAGGCACAGTCGGCACCCAGTTGTGCTGCATAGCGCTCCATCTCGGCAATACCCATGTTGAGCCGGAAACGTTCGTCGAGCAGGCGAATCATGAAAGCAGCGTCGGAAGAACCACCGCCGAGACCAGCTTGCGAGGGAATGCGTTTGCAGAGATGGGCATAGATGCGCGGCAGGCGATAGTCTTTCGCCAGCAATTGGTACGCCCTCACCACCAGGTTGTGGTCGTCGGGAGCTTCAGCCAGTTGCTGCTGTAGGGCTTTGTCGCAACTGTCCTTGGGGAAGGTCACCTGCAAGTGGCACGGAGTATCAGAAGGAAAGTCTTCGTGCATCTTCTTGATTTCCAGTGCATCGGTAAGCGGCACGGGATAGAACACGGTTTCTATGTTGTGGTAACCGTCGGGACGGGTTTCCACGATATTCAATCCAAGATTGATTTTGCAACAAGGGAAGGTAAGCATAGGG
>DGTJ01000097.1 GCA_002393725.1 Prevotella sp. UBA4339
GCGACACTTACTGTTTGTCGGGTGGCGTTGGTGTTGACGTGTGGCGCGGCTATGCCCTGGGTGCCCGCCTCGACTATACGGCTGCCAACTATGCCAAATACAAGGACTTGCGCCATAAGAACAAACTGATGGACTTGGCGTTCTCAGTCGGTGGCTATGCACCGGTGTTGTCGTGGTTGAATCTCGGTGCCAACTATATCTACCACCGCAATACGGAGAGTGTCAGCTTCAGCACTTATGGTAAGAGTGAAAAGGTTTACAAGTCGCTCATCAACTACGGTGCCTTCTTCGGTACCTGGGAGCAGTTCGGCAACGAAGGCTATACCGACAAGAGTCGTGAGATGCCACTTTTTGAGGATGGACATCATGGCAACGTCCAACTTGAACTGCGCGCTTCGCGCCAGTTGTCGGTGCTTGCTACCTTTGGCTTCGGCAAGGAGAAAGGCTATTATGGCCGTCAGTCTCCTTATACCATCACCTACACGCAACACGAACGTCGCACGAAAGAGGTGACTCTCTCTCTTGTCTATACACCCTCTCACCGCCTCGACTTCGCCTATCGCAACGAGAAACTAGCCAACCGTGCCGAGACCTTCCGTGAGATGAAAAATACATCGGGCGCTTCTTATTATGTGTACTACGACCCCGTTGAGACTGCCGACAAGCGGTTGCAAAACATTTCGGTGGTCTATACTGCCAGCCTCGGCGTCAGGGGAGAAACACCGACCTGGAATCTGCATGCATCATGGCAATGGTTCCAGCGCGAACAGTTGAACTATCTGTTCCCGTTCTATCGCCATCAGAAACTCTCTGCCTACGAATGTGCTTTGGGTGTTTCGCGAAATATCTTTTTCCGTCGTGGCATTCTGTCGTGTTCGCTCAAGGGTTCCCTCGGCAAAGGTACGGGCGCTCCATATGACGATGGCACCTTCGTTGCACCCAGCAAGAAGCAGGAACAACCAGCTACCGCTGACGTTTTCCTCTATCGTGAATACCAATACCTGACGGCTCCGCAGTATGCTGTCGGAGGTAGTGTGAAATACGCGTTTGTCTTCCCTGGCACACGACTGAAGACACATGTGCGCTTCGATCTCTCCCATCGCAAGGCTAACGGCACTCTCCTCTATTCTCGCGGTTGCGACCGAACGCAGGGAACTATCGCCGTAGGCTGCACGTTTTAATAATTGATAATTACAAAACAACTCTCAACTCTAGTCTATCAACCCTCAACATTTATCCCAACCATGAAAGTAAAAATCATTACCATCTTGTTCTGTATGTTGGCATATCATGCCAACCTTGCCCCCCTTTATGCCCAGTCCTCTCTCGCCGCCTCTCTGGCAGGCACTTGGCAGTTTGTCGCTGCCAACAACGGTGTAGAAGTAGCTCCCGGCGTCTATTCTGCAGGCACCGATATAGTCGACTTCACCGCCACCCTGTCGGCCGATGGTAGCTACCTGCAATGTCATGCCGACAACTTCTACAGCAAAACGGGAACGACATACGCTGCCGACTGGCGCATACTCGTCGAGAACGACGGGGCTGGGAAGCACAGGCTCGGCTGGGTGCTCGACAACCAACAACCGGCTTTTACCACTGAGTTCAACGAACCGCAAGAGAACTACTTGGAAAAGGGCTTCTTCTACTGGGGAGGCACGGAAGGCGCCTACCGTTACGTCTATCTGTTGGCAGAGAATGCCGATGCTTCAGCCATCGTCGGCATGACCTTCTGGAGTCCGTGGAGCGATGGGAGTACTACGGAATACTCCCTCTCCAACGAAGAAAACAACTCGCGCAAGATCTATGCTGTCGTTGCCGAGAACATCCCCTATGGCAACAGCGTGGGATGGATAGAGATATGGAGCAGTCCGAAAGTGAAGAAAGTCGCCGACCACACAGCCATCAGCACCATCACAGCCGATGAGATGTCCACCAACGATGCATGGTATGACCTTCGTGGACGGAAAATCACAAATGGCAGGTTACCTAAAGGGGTGTATATCCATAACGGAAAAAAAGTCGTTATTTCGCATCCTTGACGAGTCCTAACGAGCGCAGGAGACGTCTTAACAGAGTGTTGGTGTGCTTGCGTCCTTTAAAGTTGCGCAGCCATTCTCTTCCCAGTACGCTTTCTTTCTTGCGCAGGATGATTTTGGCATGGAAGGGGCGTCGCCAGTTTTCGGGTTTTCCCATTTGTCTGGTCATGACTTTCACGTTCTTATCCCATAAGAATTTGTTGAGGATAGACTCGTCATGCCAAATCGGTATGATGTTGTTCTGGTAGTCTTTGTCGGTGAGGGCGTCGCACTCCTCAATCAGTTGGATGTAGGAGGCAGTCTTTCCGCCGTTGAGCGCTCCGGAGAAATAATAGCGCTCTTGTCCTTCCGGAATACAGGCTACCGATTCAGGACGCCGTTCGTAGGTCATCTTCTGCGGATCGGTTTCTATGCATAGTGCAGAATAGTCTTCGGCTTGCGGCAGGAGGTCGTCGGCTGTGACCAAACGCGTGAACAGGGCGTTGGCATTGAAGAAGAACAAGTAGTCGTTGGCAGCGAGTTTGTCGGTGATGCGATGAAACATCTTAAAGCGATACAGAGTGTTGAAGGGCCATTCCATGTTGTCTTGGTGGAATACTTCAACACGTTCGCCGCTAATCATTTCTTCCTGGTCTGTGAAGACGTAGTAGTGCTTCTCGGCTTCGGGTATGCAATACTTTTCGCAACTGCTGTAGAAGTCTTGCCAAAAACACGAATAACGTCCTATTCCTATATACAATATTCCTATTCTCATATATGCACTGAACGATGATTATTTTGCAAATGTATGATTTTCTTAGGAATAGACAAAGGTTTTTCTCTAAAAACTCGTCCAGGCAGAGGGTTGTCTGTCATGGTGCGGTTGTAGAAAGAACAAACATCGCCAAGGAAAAAGCACCCTTGGCGATGTTTGCTTTGTTGGAAACCGTTCC
>DGTJ01000013.1:0-17447 GCA_002393725.1 Prevotella sp. UBA4339
AATTTATAGTAGCAATTGAACTCGGTTCATCCAAGATGACCGGTATCGCGGGCCAGAAGAACCTCGATGGCAGCATCAACGTGCTGGCAGTGGTAAAAGAGGACTCTTCATCATTCATCCGCAAAGGTGTCGTTTACAACATCGACAAGACCGCTCAGTGCCTCACCAACATCGTCAAGAAGCTCGAGACCCAACTGAAGACAGAGATTACCCAGGTGTATGTAGGTGTAGGAGGACAATCTATCCGCAGCGTCAGGAATGTGGTTACTAAAGACCTTCCTGCTGAGACTATCGTCACCCAAGAAATGGTAATCGAGCTCATGGATTCCAACCGTAACATGAAGTATCCAGACCAGGAGATCCTCGATGCCGCCGTACAGGAATACAAGGTTGACAGCCAGTATCAGCTCGACCCTGTAGGCATTCAGGCCACCCGACTTGAAGGCAACTTCCTGAACATCCTCGAGCGCAAGGCATTCTATCGTAACCTCAACAAGTGCTTCGAGACAGCCAACATCAGTGTGGCAGAGATGTATCTCGCTCCTCTTGCTCTGGCAGACAGCGTGCTCACGGAGGCAGAGAAACGCTCTGGATGCGCACTCGTCGACCTTGGAGCCGACACTACGACCGTAAGTGTCTATAGCAAGAATATCCTCCGCCATCTCGCTGTCATCCCTCTTGGCAGCAACAATATCACGAAAGACCTCGCAAGTCTCCAGATTGAGGAGAGCGATGCCGAGAAGATGAAGTTGAAATATGCTTCTGCATTTACAGACAACAATGATATCGACAACAACCTGAAATATCCCATCGATCCAGAGCGCCAGGTGGAGAGCCGTAAGTTCATCGAGATCGTAGAATCCCGACTGGAGGAAATCATTGAGAATGTGTGGTATCAGATTCCATCAGAATACTACGACAAGCTCCTTGGCGGCATCATCCTGACTGGTGGAGGCTCTAACATGAAGGACATCCAGAAAGCCTTCATGAACCACACCCATGTAGAAAAGATCCGCATCGCAAAGTTCGTCACCCACACTATCAATTCCAACAATGAGGATATCAAGGCTCACGATGGCAAGATGAACACAGTACTTGGTCTTCTTGCCAAGGGCGACATCAACTGCGCGGGTGATGAATTCAATCCCAATGGCGACCTCTTCGGCAGCCAGAAGAAAGAAGCCTCCCACCCCACTAACGATCAGCGTCAGGCTCGCCAGGCCAGTGAGATTCCAGCCGGAGTGGTACGTACTGAGGCAGAGAAGCAGAAGGCAGAGGAGGAGAAGCGCCGTCAGGAAGAAGAGGCAGAGCGCCAGCGCCTGGAGGAAGAGGAGGCAGAGCGTCAGCGCATCAAGAAGGAGAAGAGAGAGAACAGCTTCTGGAACAAGCTTGTAAAGAAGGCCAAGAAGTTCGGTGAAGACATCGTCTCAGAAGAATAGTCCCTGTCTCTCACCCTACTTACACATCTGTCCAAATGTCTAATAGTCTAAATGTCTAAACGTCAAATCGTCAAAATATGGAAGAGAACATGAATATCGATATCCTCGACTTCGGAGCTCCGGAGAAGGAACAAAGCATAATAAAAGTTATTGGTGTCGGTGGAGGAGGTGGCAATGCTGTCAACCACATGTATCGAGAGGGCATCCACGATGTAACGTTCGTGCTGTGCAACACTGACAACCAGGCTCTCAACGACTCCCCCGTCCCAGTCCATCTGCAGCTGGGCAAGGAAGGTCTCGGTGCAGGCAACAAGCCTGAGAAGGCCCGTAAGGCAGCCGAGGAGAGCCTTGATGACATCACCAAGATGCTTAGCGACGGTACCCGCATGGCGTTCATCACAGCCGGTATGGGAGGCGGCACAGGTACTGGAGCAGCACCTGTCATTGCACGTGTGTCAAAAGAGCTTGGCATACTTACCGTCGGTATCGTAACCATACCTTTCCGCTTTGAGGGCGATCGCAAGATAGATCAGGCTCTCGACGGCGTTGAAGAGATGCAGAAGCATGTCGATGCACTATTAGTTATTAATAATGAACGCCTGCGCGAGATATATCCTGAGCTGTCTGTGCTCGATGCCTTCGGCAAGGCTGACGACACACTCTCTGTAGCAGCAAAGTCTATAGCTGAGATTATCACTGTTCATGGACTTATCAACCTCGACTTCAACGATGTAAAGACCGTACTGAAAGACGGAGGCGTAGCAATAATGTCGACTGGCTACGGTGAAGGCGAAGGCCGCGTGAAGAAGGCTATCGAAGACGCTCTCCACTCTCCGCTGCTCAATGATAACGACATCTTCAACTCAAAGAAGATTCTTCTCTCTATCTCCTTCGCAGGTTCAAAGGACGGTCAGCAGTCACTGATGATGGAGGAGATGAACGATGTCAACGACTTTATGGCAAAGTTCGGCAACGACTTCGAGATTAAGTGGGGACTTGCCACTGACCCAGAGCTCGGCAAGAAAGTAAAAGTCACTATCCTTGCCACCGGCTTCGGACTTGACAGCGTAGACGGTATGGATGCCCGCATGAAGAAGCACACTCAGGACGATATCAACCGTATCGCCGAGGAGCAGGCTAAGGCAGTAGAGCGCCAGGATCGCCGCAACCGCTATTATGGAGGCGACAGCACTGCTAAGCGCTACAAGCGCCGCCCGAACATCTATCTGTTCCGCCTGGAGGACCTTGACAACGATGATGTGATATCTGCAGTAGAGTCGACACCTACATACAAGCGCACCCGCGAGATTCTGGACAGCATCAACTCTCAGGCTACGGGCGACATCAGGTATGATGACCAGCCAACAGAGCAGAGCGAGCCTGTACAGGGTACAATTAAATTCCTGTAAGTGTCACATTCTATAGATAATATGCAAAGTTTATGCCTGGTCACTCCTAAGGAGCAGACCAGGCATTATGATTATATTTAATCACAGAAAGAATTTTATTTCGGAGCGTGGTTTGAACTACGTCCTATGTTACATAATATTACACGATACCGTATTGCAAATAAAAAGTACTAAGGGAAACTGATTATGCATCGTATCTCTAAAAATAGTCTTATCAAATACCGAAATAATGTTATTTGCAAACGATTTTATAGATATTAACGTTTTTTAACCGGCGCATTCTTGTTACTTATACAAATTTGTTATAACTTTGCTCTCGATTTGTAAAGATTGCAAAAAAATATAAGGGAGCAAATAGATATTTAACATACATTATTAATTAAAAAGCTTAAGTAAAGATGAAAAAGTATTTGATGTCAGGAATCGCCGCACTGGCTATGTGCGCCGGTCTTACAAGTTGTTCGCACGACTTGTCCGAACCCACTCAGGAGGAAATCAATGCGGTTTATGCTAAGAAGGTTACAGACACCTACAACAGTGCCTTCATTGCAAAGTTTGGTCATCCCGCAGCTAGTCAGGACTGGGGATTCAGTTATTCAACAAATGCCAGGACACGTTCTTTTACCCCAACGGACACTAACTACAAGCTCACTAGCCAGACACCAAGTTATCCAAATGTTCCTGACCAGCCAACATTTAGGACAATAAGCAAGCCAACTTTCACTGCTACTGTACCTGCAAACACTCCAGAAGCAACAAGTACCACGAACTTAGCACAAGGTGCGACATACCAAATAAAGACTGGAGATTTAAACCAGCCCCAAAATACGAAAAATATGACATTCTATGTTGTTGACAATATAACATGGAATAAACAAATAAATAAAGATGAAAATGGTACCACATTTATCATCACCGAAGGTAAAACACTTACATATACTCAAAGTGAAGCCCTCAATCTGAAGATATATATGGCTCCAAACTCACATCTTGTTATTGGTGATAACGTCACATTCAAAAAGGATGGTGCTATGCTCTACGTAGGTAGTGGTTGTACTGTTACATGTGGCACAAATGTTCTGTTCGCAGAAAAGTATACAGTCCTTAATGAGGGTACTTTCACAGCTAATAAGCTAAATATTGAAGAGGGTACACTCTTCTATAATAGCGGCACTCTGACAGTTAATACTGGAATTGAGATTCAGAAGACATACGGCAACAATGAAGATATGAGATTAGCAGAACTTGTTAACCACAGCACCTTGACTTCTCCGAAAATCAGCTTGTTGGCAGGCGGTAAGATGTACAACGATGCTGGTGCTACAGCAACAGTTAACGGTTTGACAGAAATTACAAATACTAATAGCGAATGGAGGAACGATGGCACATATACCTCTGAGGACTTTATTGTAAAAAATGCTAATAAGGTTTGGAACAACTGTAAATTGACTGTACATAAAACAGATAATACTGGAACATTTACTCTTTGCGAGAATTCTCATAGTTCATTCGTAATCAATGGTGCATCTTCTGTTCAAACAGATAAGTTTGTATGGGGTCCCGATGGTGATTTCTATATGGCAGACAAATCAATGCTGGAAGTTCTAGGAGAGTTTAAGACCAAGAATCAGAACAAGAGATATGGAATGCATGGACCAAGTACCGGATATGCTGTATTTAAAGCAGGATCAGTTGTTTACGAGTATGCAGGACAAAACCGCATGAACTACTATGGCAATCTATGGGTAGACACAGAAAATCACTTTGACCAGGTTATATTAGACAAAAACAACGCATCAGAGACTGCAGACCAGCCTTATTATTGGTTTGACACAACTAACAAGACTGTAAAGTTCAGATTCCTTGGTGATGGTTGTCCTATAACTTCTACTATTTCAGGTCCATGCCATCACGGTTACAATCCTCCGTCAACCACAATAGAATATGAGACTCGTATTATCGGTGAGGACTTGACACCTGGTGAGACAGACTGGGACTTCAACGACGTAGTGTTTGCTGTTGAGTTTAGCGGTACAACTGCTAATTGCACGCTCCTTGCTGCAGGTGGTACTCTTCCACTCCGTATATATACCGTAGCAAATGAAACAAATCCAGATCAGAACTATGTTGAGGTACATGATCTCTTCGGTGTTGCAACTAATGTGATGGTAAATACTGGTGGTATCTCCACTACAGTAGATAAGAAACCAACCTTTACTGTTACAGGTGTTGATCCAGAAAAGAGAGGTAAGGATATCATCATTAAAGTTGACAAGGGTACAAACGGACAAAGTAACTGGGTTGAGTTAACTGCTGTACAGGGTGAACCTGCTGCCAAACTTGCTGTTGGTAAGGGATTCAATATGTGCATAGAGCGCCAGAATATCAACCAAATATATACGAGATTTACTGATTGGGTAAGCAATCCACAGATTATCTGGTATTAATTGACACATCAGGTACTTTAAAATAAGACTAAATTTCTTGGGAGCGGTTGCGTGAGCAATCGCTCCTTTTTTTGACTATTAATGATAAATGGCACTTATTTGCGAATAAGTGCCATTTATCATTCAATAGGAGCTTGTTATTGTAACTCTTGATTGCATTTATAGCGCCAGTACGGGATAAAATTAAAACAAGGACAGCGAAAGTCATAAACCGCCAGGAGAATGGCAGAAAGCAAGATTTATCCTTACCCGAATATTTATACATATTTATTCGTAGAAAGGAGAAGTAATATCGATAAGTGCGATGTTACTTTTTCCCTAACCTGGGAATACTTTTTCCCTCGTTAGGGAATATTTATTGGCAGGCGTAGTAGCAAAATCTCATACGAGAGCGCATATTTATACGGCAAAGAATGAATATGCACTACTGCCTATGACAGCTTTTGCTACCATTAATGATAGCGATTGCTACCATTAATGATAGCGATTGCTACCATTAATGGTAACAGTTGCAGGCATTAATGGCAGCATTAATTGCATAAAAAAACAAAAAAAGCCGTATACCTCCCTAAATCGTTCGAAATGGCTTTAAATACAGGCGTTTCCATAAGGGAGGTATCATTCAGACACCTCCCTTATACCTCCCTTATACCTCCCTCATACCTCCCTATGCATCTTAAGCAGAATGCACCGTTTAGTGCAAAGTGTAAAAGGAGGTTGAAGGGAGGTATAAGGGAGGTATGAGGGAGGTGTGAGGGAGGTATCCAGAGCAAACCTCCCCTTGCAAAACGCCTTTAAACACTAGGCTTCTCAGCGATTTAGGGAGGTATCGCCACTTTTCGATAAATCATCGGATTTCGCAAAGAAACAATCAAATTCTCAATTTTCCAAATAATACCACGTTTTATTCAGAAAAAGTTTGTACCTTTGCACGCTGTATGGTATTGAATTATATTTGGATAGCATTTTTCATCGTGGCGTTTGTTATAGCGCTAGTGAAACTAGTGTTCTTGGGCGACTTTGAAGTCTTCCCGGCAATGATGGACTCCACATTCTCCTCTTCGAAAACGGCATTTGAGATATCTCTTGGCCTTACAGGAGTGCTGGCCCTCTGGCTCGGCATCATGAAGATAGGAGAGAAAGGCGGAGTGGTGAATGTGCTCGCAAGGATACTGAGTCCGGTATTCTCGAAACTCTTCCCCGACATCCCCAAGGGTCATCCCGTCACTGGCTCTATATTCATGAATATCGCTGCCAACATGCTGGGGCTCGACAATGCAGCTACTCCCCTCGGTCTGAAGGCGATGGAACAGCTGGACGAAATAAAGAACAACGAGATAAAAGCCAAGCAAGACAGCGGTGAAATCAGCGAAACGAAGGCAGAGGAGCTGAAGGTTACTGCCAGCAACCCGATGATAATGTTCCTCGTGCTCAATACGAGCGGACTGACCCTCATACCAATATCTATCATGGTGTATCGCTCGCAGATGGGAGCAGCCCAGCCTACAGATATCTTCATCCCTATCCTGCTCGCCACATTCTTCTCCACCCTGGCAGGCATCATCATCACAAGCCTCTATCAGAGGATAAACCTGCTGAACCGCACGATGCTGCTCACCCTCGGAGGTGCAGCCCTCGTGGTAGCAGGCATCATCTGGGGCTTCGGACAGCTCGACTCCGTAATGATGAACAAGGTGAGCACTTCGGCTGCCAACATCATGCTGATGACTATCATCATTGCCTTCATCGCAGCAGGACTGAGGAAGAAGGTGAACGTTTACGATGCATTCATCGAAGGAGCCAAGGAGGGATTCCAGACCGCCGTGAGGATTATCCCATACCTGGTGGCAATCCTCGTAGGAATCGGAGTTTTTCGTGCCTCAGGAGCGATGGACATGCTTATCGACGGTATCAGGTGGGGAGTGGAAGCCTGTGGAGGCAACTCCGACTTCGTGGGAGCCTTGCCTACGGCTCTGATGAAGCCACTCTCCGGCAGTGGGGCACGAGGCATGATGGTTGATGCGATGACAACCTACGGAGCCGACTCGTTCATCGGGCGCCTGAGCTGCATCTTCCAAGGCTCTACAGATACCACATTCTACATCCTCGCCGTCTACTTCGGCAGCGTGGGCATAGTAAAGACCCGTCACGCTGTCACCTGCGGACTGCTGGCAGACCTTGCAGGCATCATCTCAGCCATCGCAATAGCATACTTATTCTTCGGATAATCATGGGAAAACTACAAGCAATAGCAAAAGACACGGTAATCTACGGACTATCGAGCATCATAGGCAGATTCCTCAACTACCTGCTGATGCCTCTCTACACCTCACAGCTCTCCGCTGCATCAGGCGGATATGGAGTGATTACGAATATGTACGCCTATGTGGCTCTGATTCTGGTGATACTCACCTTCGGAATGGAGACCACCTATTTCCGCTTTACCAACAAGACCCACACCGACTCGCAGACAGTCTACTCCACAACGCTTATAGCCGTTGGCTCGGTGTCAGCCCTCTTCGCAGCACTTGTGATAATCTTCATCACTCCGATAAGCACTCTCATGGGCTATGGCGATCATCCCCAGTGGGTATGGGTGATGGCGGTCACAGTAGCCATCGATGCATTCCTCTGCATCCCCTTTGCCCATCTCCGCCAACAGAAGAAGGCAATAAAGTTTGCAGCCCTCAAGCTCCTGAATATCATCATGAGCATCATTCTGAACGTGATCTACTTCGCCTGGATGGACGGAAAAGACGTAGGCTATGCATTCTATATCAACCTTGTATGCACAGTGATGCTCGCATTATTACTCATAACAGAATATACCGGCTTCCGCTGGCGATTCGATGCCAAGCTGATGCGCACGATGCTCAGCTACTCCTGGCCTATCCTCGTGCTTGGCATCGCAGGCATACTGAACCAGACTGCCGACAAGATGCTCTTCCCATATATCTACGAGGGCAGCGACATGCTCGAACAGCTCGGCATCTATGGTGCCTGCTCGAAGATAGCGATGATAATGGCTATGATAACCCAGGCCTTCCGCTTTGCCTACGAGCCAATCGTGTTTGCAGGAGTAAAGGACAAGGGACAGCACGAGATGTACGAGCAGGCGATGAAGTACTTCATAATATTCACCTTGCTGGCATTCCTGATAGTAATGGGATATCTCGACATACTGAAGTACATCATGAGAAACCAGGACTACTGGGTAGGACTGAAGGTGGTGCCAATCGTGATGGCAGCAGAGATAATGATGGGTATCTACTTCAACCTGTCGTTCTGGTACAAGATTATCGACAAGACCATCTGGGGAGCCTGGTTCTCTGGTTTAGGCTGCATCGTTTTGCTGGCAGTAAACCTCATCTTCGTACCCAAGTACGGCTACATGGCCTGCGCATGGGGAGGATTCGCCGGATATGGCGTAGCGATGGTAGCTTCCTACTTCATCGGTCAGAAGCATTATCCCCTCAACTATCCCCTAAAGGACATTGCCCTATATGTGATGATGGCGGCTCTTGCCTTCGCGGTAATGATGTATCTCAGGGACGGCCTGCCACTCTGGCTGTCGCTGACGGCAAACACCCTGCTTATCCTGCTCTTCCTTGCAGTCATCATCAAGCGCGACCTGCCACTGAGCAAACTTCCTGTAATTGGTAAATATTTCAAAAAATAAATATCGTATGAAAAGAATCCTAGTTTCCCTGGTATCCCTAGTAAGTCTAGTAAACCTTGCCCATGCCGATGAAGGCATGTGGACATTGTATAACCTGCCGAATGCTGTCTACGAACAGATGAAGCTGGAGAATTACGAGCTGCCTTACGGAGCACTCTATGAAGGCGACGACGCAATAAAGAACTGCGTGGTGCTCTTTGGAGGTTTCTGCTCTGGAGTTGTGGTATCACCCGACGGGCTGGTGTTCACCAACCATCATTGCGGCTTCGAGGCTATCAGAAGCCACTCGACAGTAGAGCACGACTACATGCTCAACGGTTTTGTATCCAACAGCTATGAAGAAGAGCTGCCAAACAAGAACCTCTTCGTGAGCTTCATGGTAGAACAGAAAGATGTCACAAGACAACTCGACAGCCTTGGACTCAACAAGCTCTCCGAAGCAAAAAGAGGAGATTTCATCGACTCTCTGGAGAATGTATTCCAGAAAGACATCCGCAAGCAGGACTCTACACTCCGTGCAGAACTGAAGCCTTACTATGAAGGCAACAAGTACTATCTCACGACCTATCGCGACTATGAGGATGTGCGACTGGTATTCGCCCTGCCAAAATCAATGGGTAAGTTCGGAGGCGAGACAGACAACTGGATGTGGCCCCGCCAGACCTGTGACTTCAGCGTGTTCCGCATCTACGTAGACCCAAAGACAGGCGGACCAGCCAAGTACTCTAAGGACAATGTCCCCATGCACCCCAAGAAGTGGGCACCCGTAAGCCTGCAAGGCTACCAGCCAGGCTCGTTCTCTATGACAATAGGCTATCCTGGAAGCACAAGCCGCTATCTGTCATCATACGGAATCCTTGAGCGCCGCGATGCCCAGAACAAGCCACGCTATCTGACTCGCGAGGTGAAGCAGGACATCATGATCCGCCACATGCGTGCCGACGAGGCTGTGCGCATCAAGTATGACTCAAAGTATGCACAGAGTTCAAACTACTGGAAAAACTCCATCGGCATGAACAAATGTATCGATTCCATCGGACTTATCCAGCAGAAGGCAGCCTTCGAGGCAAAAATCCGCCAGTGGCAGGACTCTACAGGGTTCCTGAAGGGAAAGCTGGATTTTGACAAGCTGGAGCAGTTCTACAAGCAGCGATTCAATGCCGTAAGGGCCATGATGTTCTTCAGCGAGACATTCAGAGGCAATGACGAGATCAGCCGCAGAGCACTGAGAGTGCAGAACGGTATCCGCTTGAAGGGCGATGAAAAGAAGCCAAAGAAGCAGTATATCGAGTTCAAGGACAATAGCGACACATGGGATCTCAATCTCGACCGCGAAGTTCTGGCAGCTCTGATGAAGCACTATCGTGAGCAGGTCACAGAGGCAAAGTATCTGCCAGCTTTCTATCAGACTATTGACACTAAGTTCGGAGGCGACTATCAGAAGTATGTGGACCATCTCTTCAAGAAGTCTCAGCTGATGAAAAGCGGCAAGAAAATATATGTCAACAAGAAGGGATATCACAAAGACCCAGGCGTGATCTATGGTCAGGACCTTATCGAAGTTTTAGGTGAGATACGTGCAGACCTCATTTCTACCTACGACAGCATCGGCATTCAGGAGCGCTATCTCTGTGCAGCAAAGCTCCGCATGGAGGAAGACATGCCAAACTACAGCGATGCCAATATGACAATGCGCCTGAGCTATGGTCAGGTAGGCGAGTATCTCCTTGGCGGCAAGCCATCTGGCTACTACACTACAGCAGAAAGTATCGTCGAGAAGATGGAACAGGGTGAAAAAGGAGTAATCGACTACGAGGCAGAACCTATCATGAAGGAGCTTCTCTCAAAGAAGGACTTCGGAAAGTATACTGACAAGGGTACTGGCAAACTGCACCTCTGCTTCCTATCGAACAATGACATTACAGGCGGAAACTCTGGTTCACCGATGTTCAATGGAAAAGGCGAACTCATCGGTCTTGCTTTCGATGGAAACTGGGATAGTCTCAGTTCAGACATCTTCTTCGACTCTCAGCTGGCACGCTGCATCGGAGTGGATATCCGCTACGTACTGTACATGATGGAGTCTTGGGGCAAGGCAGACCGTCTGATAAAGGAAATAAATGCCAAATAAGCCTGCTTATCGCATGAAAAAAGCCTCGCTGTTGCGAGGCTTTTTTATTTCTTCTTTTTACGAGGCTTTCGCATTGCCCAACCCTCTTCACTGAAGTCTGGTTCAGGTCCTCTTAGGTCATGAGGGACCTTGTTCATCAGTTCGCGCCAACTGTCTTTCTTCTGACGCTTGGGCTTACCATTAGATTTATCGATGGAATCGGCATTCTTTTTCCCTCCTTCATCAGAATCATTACAGCGTACTGTCCTACCCTTGTATCTGATGCCGGAAAGTTGGAGCATTACTTTCTTAGCATCTTTCTCTGGCACCTCAAAATATGAGATAGTATCGAGCAGATCGATATGGCCTACCTCCTGACGGCCACCGACAAAGCGGTTCAGTGTCTGCATCAGCTCACCGGGATAGAAGCCGTCTCGTCTGCCAAGATTGATAAACAGCCTACGATAACCTTTCTGAGCCTTATTCTGCAGTTTCTGTTTGTCGCTTTGGGGGCGTTTCTCCTTTTTGTCGGGCACGACTGTCTCAATCTCAGGGGCATCAGCATAATAGGCCAGAAACTTGCCGAATTCCAAAGAAACAATCTTCTTTATCAGCTCTTCCTTGTCAATATACTCAAAATATCTGCTGATATCCTTCATGAACGGAGCAATCTCCTGATCATCGACATCAGTCTTCACTATCTGATCCATCACCTTATAAAGCTGCTTCTTGCATATCTCTTCTGCCGATGGAATCTCTGCTTTCACAAATTCTTTGCCGATTTCTTTCTCGATATTACGGATCTTGAATTTCTCTCTACTATGTACAATGGAGATAGACGTTCCCTTCTTTCCTGCACGCCCAGTACGTCCTGAACGGTGAGTATAATTCTCGATATCATCGGGCAATCCGAAGTTTATCACATGAGTGAGATCATCTACGTCGAGCCCTCGTGCAGCCACATCGGTAGCAACAAGCAGCTGGGTGAGATGCTGGCGGAACTTCTGCATTGTCAGGTCTCGCTGGGGCTGCGAAAGATCGCCATGAAGAGACTCGGCATTATACCCATCCTTTATCAGTTTATCGGCAATCTCCTGAGTCTCTATCTTTGTACGGCAGAAGATGATGGCAAAGATACGTGGATAATAGTCCACAATACGCTTCAAGGCGAGATACTTATCCTTTGCATTCACCATATAATAGATATGGTTTACATTCTCAGCACCCTCATTGCGACTTCCTACAACTATCTCTTGGTAGTCATGCAGATATTTCTTTGCCACCTTCTCCACCTCACGGCTCATAGTGGCAGAAAACATCAGTGTGCTGTGGTTCTCGTGTATCGACTCGAATATCTCACTGATATTCTCCGAGAATCCCATATTCAGCATTTCATCGGCCTCGTCGAGTACGATATTGCAAACATTTGTCAAGTCAGCTACTCCACGATTCTTAAGGTCTACGAGTCGGCCTGGAGTTGCAACGATTATCTGCACCCCCTTCTTCAGGGCACGCATCTGAGGTTCTATCGAGGCTCCGCCATATACTGCCTCGACATGCACACCATCCATATATTTTGCGAAATCGCGGATATCGTCAGTAATCTGCAGGCAAAGCTCTCGAGTCGGTGAAAGTACTAAAGCCTGGGCACAACGACTCGAAGTATCAATCCTTTGCAGCAAAGGGATACCAAAAGCAGCAGTCTTGCCAGTACCCGTCTGCGCAAGCGCTATCACATCCTTCTCGTTTTCTATAAGATATGGTATCACCGCCTCCTGAACGGGCATCGGCTGTACGAATCCCAATTCTTCAATGGCCCTGCGAATCTCGCCACTGACGCCTAATTCTTCAAATGTCTTCATTATTTCAATTCTTTGATAAGGAACTGTGAAACGATATCTGTGGTACGATATATATTCTGAGAGAATCCGTGATTGAAGTACTCCTGCAAGACGAACTTGCTGCCTGGCCAGATTTGATGGAAACGCTCTCCGTAGGTATAAGGCACCACACGGTCTGCATTACCATGAATTATAAGTGCTGCTCCACGATACTTAGCTGCCGTTTCATAAATAGGCAATGTGACAGCCGTACGGATATAGTTGGCACCAAGCTTCAGATTGCCACCGAAGAGCTTATAGGCTCCGGTGGTAAGCTCTTTCAAATACTTGTCTACCTTATAGGTAAGCACAGTAGAGAGAACCACTTTGCCATCAGGTCCGACAACCACCATCGAGGGTATCCAATTCAAGCCATAGGCCTTGGCAATATCTGTCTCCTTGAATTTCTTCAACTCGCTAACCTGAGGATACTCAATGCCAAATTTCTCAATTCCCTTTTTCCAGGCTTCAACATCTGTATCCATAGAGACTCCCAAGAACTCTATTCCCTTCTGATGATACTCACGATACATTCGCACTACCTCAGGGGCATCCTTTCGGCAGTCAGGGCACCATGAAGCCCAAAAGTCTATTACCACAGTCTTACCCTTAGCCCACTTTGAAAACTGGAACTTTTTCCCATCAGGAGTCTGCATCTTGAAATCAGGTGCTACAGCTCCTGCCTTAATCAATTCCTTTGCATACTTTGCGTCCATGTCCTTCTGTGGACCAAACTGAGCCTTCATCTCTACCACTGCTCCTATCAGTAGTAAGGCGGTTAATAATCTGAAAATCTTCATCTTTTGCATAATTTTTCCGCAAAGTTACGAAAAAAGTCGCAATCTTACATGCTCTTTTACATTTTTCTTCGTATCTTTGTGCCAATTATGAAGATATGTGTATTTTGTTCTGCAAACGAGCAGATTGACCAGGATTTCTTCTCGATGACAGAAGAACTGGGTAAATGGGCTGCTGAAAACGGCCATTCCATCGTGTATGGGGGAGTGAATCAAGGTTTGATGGAGTGCTTGGCTAAGGCAACAAAAGAGTCTGACGGCCATACTATTGGAGTGGTACCAACTATAGTGGAAAAGACCGGTCGTACAAGCGACTATGTCGATGTGGAGATTCCATGCGACAATCTTACAGACCGCAAGCAGCTGATGATGGATCAGAGCGATGTGTTTATCGCCCTTCCCGGTGGCATAGGCACTCTCGACGAGTTATTTACCGTAGCAGCATCAGCAACGATAGGCTATCACGACAAGCTGGTGATACTTTATAACATGAAAGGTTTCTGGAATTCGCTTATCGCCTTGATGGACGACTTACAGATGAAAGGAATGATTCGTGGGGATTGGTGCAAGTACATAAAGACTGCCGCTTCGATAGAGGATATAGAAAAACTGACAGCTGAGAAATATTAAAGAGAAGGTACCAATAAAAGTAAATTCACTGAATTTGGTGACCAAACGCAGTGAATTTACTAATTGATTTCAGTGGATTCAATCCCCTACTGAGCTAACAGATGCTCAGCCATTGCACGTCCGAGAGCCTCACACTTGGCCTTGGTCTCGGCTGTTAACGCCTGCTTAATCTCTACTGGTTCACCTACTACATCGAAATGCAGCTTTTCATCGTTCCATTTCTGAATCTCAGCAACAGCCTTTGATGCCCAGCCGAAAGAGCCGAACCATCCAATGCAGTGGTTCTTGATGTCCTTGCCTGCAAGTTCTGAAAGCAACACATCCATCTCATGATAGAGACCAGTATTATAGGTAGGAGCACCAACGATAAGTCCCTTATAGCGGAACACATCGCGGATAATATAAGAATGATGAGTCTTAGAGACATTGTACATCACGATATTCTTCAGTCCTGCCTCTGAGGCTGCACGTGCAATCACCTCTGCAGCACGCTCTGTATTGCCGTACATCGTACCATAGCAGATTACAAGTCCTGGCTCTGTCTCATACTTCGAAAGCTGGTCGTATATTCCTATAACCTTCTTCACATTCTCATGCCATACTGGTCCATGGGTAGCACAGAGATAATCCAGCTGTATTCCTTCCAGTTTCTTTAAGGCATTCTGAACAGGCGTTCCATACTTTCCTACGATATTTGAGTAATAACGTACCATCTCAAGCCAGAATGTATCTGTATTTATCTGTGAGTCAACGACACCTCCGTTCAAGGCGCCGAAACATCCGAATGCATCACCAGAGAACAGCACGTTATTCTTGCTCTCAAGAGTCACCATCGTCTCAGGCCAGTGAACCATAGGAGTCATCACGAAGTTAAGAGTATGGTTTCCAAGTTCGATGGAATCACCGTTTTTAATTTCTATTGTATCCTCTGTTACGCCATAGAAACCCTCCATCATCTGGAAAGTCTTCTTGTTGCCGATAATCTGAATCTCAGGATAGTACTTCTTTATAAGAGCAATACTGCCGCTATGGTCTGGCTCCATGTGATTGATTACCAGATAGTCAATTTTACGATCGCCTATCACCTCATGTATATTCTCAAGGTACTGCACAAAGAAGTCTACCTCAACGGTATCGATCAGACACACCTTGTCGTCATCAATGATATACGAGTTATAGCTAACGCCATTGGGCAACGGCCACAGACCCTCAAACAGATTCTTGTTGCGGTCATTCACACCTACATAGTAGATCTTGTTTACGATTTCTTTCATAATTGTATAGTCTTTAGATATTCTCCATTTGATACTCTTTCATCTCTTTTGCCATCAACTGTCCAAACTCGGTGTCAACACTATTACTGATGCTCTTACATACGTTGGCAGAGAATCTCATTCCGCAGGCAATAACGTTATCCCACACCTCTTCGCCGACTCCTGCAATAATCATCTCTCGCGTAATTCCATATTTTACGAGTCCATATACAAAGCCAGCATTAAAGTTATCGCCTGCACCTATTGTACTTAAAGTTTCTGTCTGTTCAACAGGATACTGCTTCCTGACATTCCCCTCTGCTCTCAGTTCCACAGGGTTACCGCCGTTAGTAAATATAAAGTTCTTTGTGTAAAAGGATATCTGAGAACGATATACGGCATCGGCATCCGCCTTTTTATAAAGGATTTCAAAGTCTTCCGAAGATCCCCTTACGATATCGGCATACTCAAGATTCTCGAGAATATTTGGGGTAAGCTTCATCACTTCATGTTGGTGAGATGCACGGAAGTTGACATCGTAATAGATGATAGCACCTTTGTTTTTAGCATGATCGAGAAATGCTGCCATCTGAGGCCGGATCACCGGATTGACAGCATAATAAGATCCGAACATCACGATATCATCAGGCTGTATGTCTGGATAGACAAACTCCAGCTGGTCATGCGGATGATCTTTGTAGAAGATATACTCAGCATCATTATTTTCGTTGAGAAAGGCCAATGAAATCGGTGATTTTGACTCTGGATAGACACACAAATACTCAGAATTCACGTTATTCTTCTGAAGAAAGGTTTCTATTTGCTTGCCCACACGGTCATTGCCTGTCACGCCAATAAATGAAGCAGGCACACCAGAACGGCCTAAAGAGATAATACCATTGAAAACTGACCCGCCAGGCACTGCACCTATAGGCTGGTCATTCTTGAAAATTATATCGAGAACAGTCTCTCCAATTCCTATTACTTTTCGCATCGTTTTTGCATTTTGTGCTGCAAAGGTACAAAAAAAGCCACAGATTTTCACAGATTATCTCAGATTATTTTGTAACTTTGCGCGCAAAATGACAAAATACAATACACATACTCTTAAAAATGGCCTGAGGATAATACATTTACCATCAGCTTCGCAGGTGGTATATTGCGGTTATCAGATAGCAGCAGGTACACGCAACGAGCTGCCTGGCGAGGAAGGTATGGCTCACTTCTGTGAGCACATGACGTTCAAAGGTACAAAGCGTCGCAATGCCATCCAGATAATCAATGCCCTGGAAGGTGTAGGTGGAGAACTCAATGCCTTTACCAATAAGGAAGACACCGTATTCTATGCCGCCATATCGAAAGAGCATTTCTCACAAGCTGTGGACATACTTACCGATATTGTTTTCCACAGTCAGTATCCACAGCATGAGATAGACAAGGAGGTGGAAGTTATATGCGATGAAATCGAGAGTTATAACGATTCGCCTGCAGAACTTATCTACGATGATTTCGAGAATATCATCTTCGAGGGTCATCCCTTAGGTCACAACATCCTTGGCAATTCAGATCAACTCCGCACCTATAAGACAAAGGATGCCTTGCGGTTTGTACATCGTAATTATCGAACGGATAATACTGTGTTTTTTGCCTATGGGGATGTGGATTTTAAGAAGCTTGTAAGGAGAGTGGAGGAAGGGATCGTTTCCGAGGAATGTGGAATGTGGAATGTGGAAGGAGAATACTCTGCTGCAGATATTTCCCATTCTACGGTTAACGTTTCTTCCGAAAATAACATTTCTCATT
>DGTJ01000013.1:17603-21041 GCA_002393725.1 Prevotella sp. UBA4339
GGCTTACGACATACATCACCCGTTGCGAATACCTCTATATCTGCTAAATAATATATTAGGTGGGCCTGGAATGAATGCAAGACTCAATATATCACTGAGAGAACGCAACGCACTGGTATATACTGTTGAGAGCACAACGGTAAGCTATAGCGATACAGGTATATGGTGTATCTACTTCGGCTGCGACCCTCATGACATCAGGAGATGCCTTAAGCTTGTGCGTCGCGAACTCGATAAAATGGCACAAAAGCCACTTAGTGACACGCAGCTCCGCAATGCCAAGCGACAACTAAAGGGCCAGATAGCCATCGCCTGCGACAATCGCGAACAGTTTGCTCTTGACTTCGGAAAGAGTTTCCTGCACTATGGCTGGGAGAAGGATATTACGCATCTATATGACAGCATTGACAATGTGAAGGCAGAGGACATACAAAAAGTGGCAAACGAACTGTTTGCCACCGATGTGCTTACTACACTTATCTACAAGTAGTGCTATTTCACGATTTCATCGTGGGTAATGTAGTTCCTGTCCTTAGGCAATGACTCTGGTGTGATCTCGAACTCCTTGCCTCCCTCCAGATTCAGCGTCACCTTTTTGAATCTTGGTGCTGAAAGCATGTATCTGTCAGTAGCAGGACATACAGGATAGAAACCCATCGAAGAGAAAACGTACCAGGCAGACATCTGACCTGCGTCATCATTGCCGGAGAGTCCACCAGGAGTGTCGTTGTATTCTGTATCGAGAATATGTGCCACACGCTCAATGGTTTTATCCTTCTTGCCGATGAAATCATACAAATATGCTATCTGATGACAAGGCTCGTTGCCATGCCAATACCTACCTTCAGCAAACATCGAATCAAGCTTTGCCTCGAAAACATCTGGTCCACCTAACTTCTCAACCAAGCCCTCAACATTCTGAGGTACATACCACGTATAATGACATGTTGCCCCCTCGGTGATGTATGGCTTGCGGTGAATGAAGTCAAGATTATCCTCGAATCGTCCATTATCAGATTTCTTCTTTATATTCTTTGGTGCATGGCGTCCGTCACAATAACCAGTCTTGGGATTAATAACATTACGCCAATTCTCTGAGCGAGCCATCAGCAGATTGTAGTCATCGTTCTTTCCCAAAGCCTTTGCCATCTGAGCCACAGCAAAGTCGTCAAAGGCATATTCCAAAGTGCGAGATGTCTGTTCATCCTGATGGAAAGCCTCTTTCACTCCATCCTCCAAAGGGATATAACCAAACTTCAAGTAACTCTGCAAGGCTCTGCGCCCCATACCGTTCTTGTAATCATCGAAAGAGGCTGGTGTCTCAAAAGCATTTTTACGCATTCCTTCATAGGCCTTTTCAGCGTTGAAATCGCGGATTCCCTTGATATATGCATCAGCCAGGACCACGCTGCAGTGATCGCCTATCATAGCTGCCGTATATGAATTCCAGCACGGGAAAATAGGCAGCCAGCCACCTTGTTCGTACATAGTCACCAGCGACTGCATCATGTCTGCCGACTGCTTTGGAGCGATGATATTATAAAGGGGATGCACAGCACGATAGGTGTCCCACATTGAGAAATCACCGTAGTAGGTTCTTGGTTGATGAGTGTTAGGTGTCGGATGTTGAATGCTCCCGTCAGCAAAACGAGGATAGCTGCCGTCTACATCACTCATCTCTCGAGGCAGGAACGAAGCTCGGTAGAGTGCTCCATAGAACTGATCAACACGTGCGGTATCTGAGTCTTCAACATCAATGGTGTGCAAGCGGGCAATCCAATCTTCAGCGGTGCTCTCGGCAAGTCTCTCGAAGTTTCTCCCGTCTGTATGATGGAGGAGGTTGGAGGCAGCTCCTTCAAGGCCTGTAAACGACGATGCCATCTTGAGAATTATCGGCTGATTTGCCTTACCCTTGAATGTAAGCCAAACGCAAGTACTGTCCTTGCCGGAATCCACGATTTCATCAGTATATTCAAGCATGAAGTGTCCGCTGAATCCTGCAGGTTCGCCCCATCCCTGATAGATGCGATGAACTGGGTTGTAACCATAGACCATTTTCTCCTTGACGTCTATCACGCCCTCTCCTTCATCACTGTTGTGATTGACAACTATATGCACGAGTTCATCCTGTTCTGGTGTTATACGCAGCATTGCTGCATGGCTGGCTCCAGTCATCTCAATCTTAAGATGCTCGTCAGGAAGAAGCACAGAGTAGTAATGAGGATGTGAGATTTCGTTATTATGACTAAAGCGAGTGGCACGTTCAGCAGGCGACTTGCGCAGCTTGCCACTTATTGCAGCTACCGTGAACGAGCCATAGTCCTGTGTACATCCGCCTACAATCCAGTGACTGTTGCGAATGCCTTGGAAGAGAGAATCCGTATAATAATAAGGTGCAACGCATTTCTTCTCTGTATCTCGAGTCTGCGGGGTCCAGAAATTCTGTCCATTAGGTGAGAGCACAGCCGGCAGAGTCTGCCCATGCTCCTCAGAGCCTTTTCCGAAAAGTCCTGCAGTCTTTGTGTTTGCTGGTGCCGTACCCACCATCGTGTTCAGAGAACAGAGTTGGCGGAGGTGCTCCAGATAGTGGATACGCTCAGCAACCTTCTGTTTCAGTTCATTCCATCGATAATATTTCTGTGAAGGAGAATAGCTCATCGTAAGCGGTTTCTCATTATGCAGTAATTGCACAAGCACATCCCCCTGTGTATTTCGATAGAAAATCATCTGAAGATTTGCTGCCATAGGTAATATTTCGTCCATTTTATCGGGCATATTCCCTACTGAGTTCACCTTCATGAGCGTCAGGAGTCTGTATAGATTGGAGTCATGTCCAAAGCGCAAATCGGCCCCTACTCCGCCACGGGCTATCGCAGCATCAGCATCAGCCTCTATCCTCTGCCAGAGAGATATAGCACTACGGGCTGGTATTCCTTCGTTCAGGATTGCATCGCCATGAACAATGGTCATATTCTCATTGTTTTTCTCATAGACAGCCTGCATCTCCTCTGGAGTAAAGATATCAAAGAGCGATACGTTGAGTTCTACATCCTGCATGTCAGAGGCGATGGTATGCAGTTCTGTCAGCAACTTAGTAGGTTCCTTCACCTTCGATGGGTCTAAGAAGAGTGCCTTGACAAATCTGTCGGCTGATATCTTCAAAGGCAGGTTTGTTCGTTTTTCCAAAGCCTTCTCTTCGGGCGATGTATACGCAATCCATCTCATATCTACAGAATCGGTTATCGCTTCTGGGACATTCCGGAAGCCCAGATTCCCCAATTCATCGAGGAATACCAGCATACTGCTTCTGCATCGTCCGGATACACTTGAGTGGGCTGTCAGATGAGCATCGTCAGTAAACAACTGGGGGAAGTTCTGATACATCCTTCTTGCGATGCCGCGATGCTGGCGGGCTCCCAATGCGGTCAGTTTACCTCC
>DGTJ01000016.1 GCA_002393725.1 Prevotella sp. UBA4339
TGCACTTTTTGCACTCGCATGAAATGTAAAGTTTTATTCTGACGAGCCGTACTCTCGAGGGGCACGAGGACGGCTTTCGCACTCGGCGAGGACGGCTTTCGAGGGGCGCGAAACGGTACTTCGTCAATGGTAAAGTGGCACTTTGTCAATGGTAAAGTGGTACTTTGTCAATGGTAAAGTGGTACTTTGTCGTAAAGAATGTGGCACTTTGTCGGCAAAAATGTGGCACTTCAACGAGCAGAGCAGAGTTTTTCGGCTATCCCCCTCATTTTGGGGAGTAAAATCTTCTGTAACCCTGATTCACAAAGGGATTGGAGGCATGAGGGGGATGTGTCTGATCCCCCTCATGACCCCAACATATCCCCCTCCTTTTTGGGCACGATCCCTCTCATAAATTTATATGTACGCGTAAAGTCGCAAAAATAATTGGTTAAAACGCGAACTTTTTCTTTAAAAAACTTGCAAACCGCAAAAAAATTTTGTATCTTTGCAGTCGCTTAGCTGGGAATATGGCTTTGAATGGCGGACCAACTCCCATAGTGTCCGAGACACCACTTATCTGCCAGCTAAGCGCTTAAAACTTATTTATTAACTTTTAATCCTATTAAAGTATGGCTACATCCATTCAAAGCAGTCATGGGCAGACTATAAATGCCCAAACGGAAAACATGCTCGTCGTCGAGCAATTCTTGAGTGATAACTACCTGTTTCGCTGCAACGAGTTGAACGGAAAGGTGGAGTTTAAAGCCAGAACCGATGAGGCTGTCGAGTATCGTGTGCTGACGGAAAAGGCGCTGAACAGCATCATCCTCCGAGCCCAGCGTGAAGAGATCTGTGAGAAAGGCTCGCCGAAGACGGACATCATCATGTATGTCAACTCGGAGGAGATTCCCCTGTTCAACCCCATCCAGTCGTTCCTCAACCAACTGCCCCAGTGGGACGGTCAGAACCACGTGGCGCGACTGTTCTCACGACTGCCGGGCATCAGCACCGAACAGCAGAACTTCCTCAGCATCTGGCTGCGTTCTGCCGTTGCCCATTGGTTGCAGATGGACACGATGCACGGCAACGAGGTGGTGCCTGTGCTCATCGGAGCTCAGGGCTGTGGCAAGACAACCTTCCTGCGCCGACTGCTGCCCCAGGAACTGCGCGAGTACTACCTGGACCACCTGAACCTGTCGAACAAGTTCGACAAGGAGATGGCGCTCACGAACAACCTGCTGGTGAACCTCGACGAGCTGGAGGCTATCCGCCCCTCACAGCAGTCGGCCCTGAAGCAGACCTTGTCGAAAAACAAGGTGAATGGGCGACCCATCTATGGCAGAGCGCAGGAAGACCGTCCACGCTACGCATCGTTCGTCTCGACAACGAACTATCAGCATCCGCTGACGGATGCCACGGGCTCGCGTCGCTTCATCTGCCTGAGCACTCCGAAGGGGCAGATGATTGACAACACCGGCAACATCAATTACGAGCAACTCTATGCCCAAGTACTGCACGAAATCCGTGAGCTGCAGGCTCCCTACTGGTTCAACAACGAGGAGGTGGCTCGCATCCAGGAGCTGAACCTGAACTTCATGGAGCAGAAGGACCTCAGCGAAATAGTGGACGTTTGTTTCCGCAAACCTTTGGAGGGCGAGCACGTCAAGAGTATCAGCACGACCGAGATGCTGACCATCATGCAGCAGGAGTACCCCAGCATCAAGATTGACGTGAAGAGCAAGACTTATCTGGGGCGCGTGCTGAAAAGTCTTGACTATGTCCGCAAGGACCATAACGGCAAAGCCTACTACAAGGCAGTTCCGCTGAAGGTCGCATGAGGGGAAAGCCAAAAATGAGGGGGTTATGAGGGGGATATGTGACGGATAGAGCATATCCCCCTCATTGCTGGAACGCCCTGTACATCGGCTTTGCGAGCAATTTTCGCTCAAAAATGAGGGGGATCAGATTTCCAACACTTGACCGTCGTAGGCCAGCTGGATGTTGGAAGGCAGGGAAGCGTTGACTTCGGCGTGGCGACCAATATCGTGACTGCTATGGATGAGCCACGTCTGACGGGCGCCTACCCTTTTAGCAAAACTGACGGCCTCGTCGAGCGTCTGGTGCGAGTGATGAGGCATCCGGCGAAGGGCATTGACAACGAGCGTATCGCAACCGATAATATAAGGAACCTCTTCTTCAGCAATCGTCTTCATATCGGTGATATACACTAAGCACGGATGATGGCTGAGGGATGATGGCTGAGGGCCTACTTCAGACTTCTGACTTCCGACTTCTTCAATGCGGTAGCCGAGGATGGGCAAGTCGTGATGCATGACCTCGATGGGCATGATGTGGAAATCGCCAATACAGAAATCTTCGTGCTTGTGGATTTCGTGCAGTTGTATGGCAGGAACACCGGGATAGCGATGCTCGGCGAAGCAATAAGGCAGCATCTGCAACATACCCTGACGGGCTATCGGATCTGCATAGACATTGATTTCGCCAAACTGACAGTAAGGGCGGATATCGTCCATACCACCCATGTGGTCGTAATGAGCATGGGTGATGAGGATGCCGTCGATGCGACGAAAAGGTTGCGGCATGATTTGCTGGCGGAAGTCGGGACCGCAGTCGATGAGCAGTCGCGTACGCTCCGTCTCCAACAATGCCGAACAGCGCAAGCGCTTGTCGTGAGCATCAGGGCTGCTACAAGTATAGCAACGACAGCCAATCGTCGGCACGCCACACGATGTTCCGGTTCCTAAAAACGTCAGTTTCATACTCTCACCTCTCACCTCTTACTTCTTACATCTTACATCTTACATCTTACCTCTTACCTCTTACTTCTTACCTCTCACCTCTTACTTCTTACTCCCCTCCATCGGGGAGGGGTTAGGGGTGGGCTTTACACAATATTCACTTCCGGATGGATGTCGATGCCATACTTCTGGCGGACGTCCTTGCAAATCGTATTGCACAACGTCACGACTTCCTGTCCTGTAGCCCCACCGAGATTTACCAGCACCAACGCCTGTTTGTCGTGTACGGCAGCACGTCCCAGCGAACGACCTTTCCAGCCACATTGCTCAATCATCCAACCGGCAGGAATCTTCTCATGGTCGTCGTCAACGTGATAGTGCGGCATATCGGGATATTGCGCGAGCAACTGTTCGAACTGCTGACGACTGACGACAGGATTCATAAAGAAGCTGCCGGCATTGCCCATCACTTGCGGATCGGGCAGTTTGGCATTGCGGATGTCAATGATGACCTGTCGCAGTTGCTCGGCCGTGGGATGGTTGATGCAACGGCGCTCCAGTTCTGCACGGATATTGCCATAGTCCAGACGCGGTGTGAAGACAGGCGAGAACTGATAGGTGACATGAGTGATGAGATAACGGTTCTTCCACTCCTGCTTGAAGCGGCTCTGACGATAGCCATACTGGCAATCACTATTGGCAAAACGGCACTGCCGACCGGTCTCAATCTCAACGGCTTCGACGCTGACTATCAGGTCTTTGACCTCAGCACCATAGGCTCCGATGTTCTGTACGGCACTGGCTCCCACATCGCCAGGAATCAGCGAAAGGTTCTCGCCGCCAAACAGGTGAGCCTCAAGGCTGCGGGCTACCACGTCGTCCCACACCATACCACTGCCACAACGCATGGTAACACCGCTCACCGTGCAGTCGGCGATAGCGGAACGAACCACGATGCCGTCGAAATCCTTGGTCAGCAGTAAGTTGCTGCCACCACCTATTATAATATAAGGTGTAGTCGACTGCCGCAGGATGGCTGCCACCTGACCAGCCTCTTCCACAGAGCCAAACTCCAGAAAGCGGCTGCAGCGTGCATCAATACCAAAGGTATTATGGCTCTTCAGACTATAGTTGCAAACATCTTTCATAGGCAGGGGGCTATTTAGGTAATCATCTTGGTCAGGCGCCAAGTGTTGTTCTTGAGACGGAACGTCATCTGCAGTTCCAGACCGTTGGCAATGCCGCGCAGCACCAACACCTTCTGTTTGCCGCATTTCTCAGGACGTCCATAGACGATGTTGTAGAGCAGATTGTTCGGCAGCTGCGGCGAGAAGGCCGGCCACGTGTCGGGAGTAATGATGCCTTCCATCTGTG
>DGTJ01000047.1:0-64080 GCA_002393725.1 Prevotella sp. UBA4339
TAAACTTTGCTCTCAGGTCTGTCAAAACTGGGTCGCGTTTCATCAGTTCACACTCGTGGAAATATTCATCAACATATTGTATATAAGTGTTGATGGTACTGTTTACGTCATTATAATTACTGCCATTAACATTGTAACCTTGTTTGACTTTCTGCTTCTTCTTGTCCCACAGCTTAGGCTCAACTCGGAGTCTGGTTCTAAGATCGATGCGATTGCTACCATGAGTCACTCTTAGGCGTAGAGTGTGCTGGGTTGTCCCATTGGATTTTACCAGTGAGCAGTTCGTATTGTGGATATAAATCCTATGACCTGTATCTGTCCTCATGTAAATAGTACGTGACTATTCAAAAATAGTTTCTTATACGGAGAACAAATTTACAGATTATTTTTTGTCGGTACGTATAGTTATGTTTACACCTATATATTATTAGGTTATTTTTCGGTTTCCTTGGATATGCGAATTAGGCATATAATACCCGGATTACCCAAAATCAGACCCAAAATCAGGCAAAATGATATGAAATGATATGTAATGATAACGAGTTTAAAGTGGCTCTTAAGGTCAATAAAAACAGAGAGTTACGGTATGATACGGCATAATAGTCTCCATCCCTCTCTCTCCGCTGAGAATTTGAAAAAGGGAACCTTGTTGAGGGTTCCCTTTTTTCTTGTTTACTAAATCGGGCCGTAGCCCAGGCAGCTCGTTGTGCCGAGAGCGGTCAGAGCCGCTGAGATGATACTTGCGATGATCTGTAGGATGGTCTTCCACGTTTCTTTGTTCCTCATGGTGTTTAGATGTTTTTTTAAGGGTTTAATGACTTTTCTTGGATTTTCCTGCCGAGTGGCAGAGCTGGGCGAGGGGAGTGAGGGTGGCAGCTCGGAAGCTCGGAAGTTCGGGAGCTCGGAAGTTCGGAAGCTCGGGAGCTCGGAAGTTCGGGAGCTCGGAAGGAGTGAAGGGCGCCTCGTCTTTTTTTCAAGGCTTACCCTTCGTTAGCCCTCCGATGGCTCAATCTCAATCGTCAGCCTCCGATGCTCAATCTCAATTGTTAGCCTCCGATGGCTCATTCCTTCGTTAGCCTCCGTTGCTCATTCAATCGTCAGCCTCCGATGCTCAATCTCAATCGTTAGCCTCCGATGCTCATTCCTTCGTTAGCCCTCCGATGGATCAATCTCCGTCGCCGTCAGCACCGGGAGTCTGCGAGCCGCTGTTGCCTGAGTCAGAGCCAGTGCCGGTGTCTGAGCCTGAATCGGTGTTCGAGCCTGAATCGGTGTTCGAGCCGGAGCCAGTGTTTGAGCCGGTGCTTGAGCCTCCGCTGGTGCTTGAGCCTGAGCCGGTGCTTGAGCCGCTGTTGCCGTCGGTCAGCTCGTCCTGGCTCTTGAGCCACTGCTCGATGTTGATAAACTCGGCCTTCTTGAGAAACTCTCGCGAGCTGATGTTCTGCTCCTGCTCCTGCTCTGGGAGGAATCGGATGTGGAGTGCGCGGAGGTGCTTGCTTGCGTTGAAGTCCTCCTTCTTCAGCGATCCGCCCTTCTGGTTTTCGAGGGTGCAGTAGAAGGTGCCGAGGCCCTCGATCTTCACCTTCTTCGACTCGAGGAGCATCTCGATGAGGCAGCTGCGGAACTTCTCCAGCACGCCATACACCACGTCGGGGGTATAGATCGACCCGTGCTCTGAGATGTGCTGCGCCAGCTTGCGCGTGTTGAGAGTCTCGAGCGTCTTGATCTGGGCGAACCACTTGCCGTAGGCGGCGCTCTTGGAGTTCTGGTTCTTCTTCACTTCGTACAAAATCTTTGCCATACTTCTTAAATGTTTTTCATGGTATTAAACTCGATTTCGGCCAGCTACATCGGGTGGCCGAATCCCGCTTGTGTCTCTCATTTTGATTGCGCGCCTGTCTTCTGATTGACTTCGTCCATCTCTGTCGCGACTCGGCCATTTGAAAGCGAGCTTTCATGGCTCTCGCAGCTCCATCGATTGACAATGCAAAGGTACAACATTTTTTGTGCGCTTCCAAATTTCGGGCATCGATTTGGGGCGATTTTCAGCACGAATTTGACGAATTTGAACGAACCGTAATACACGATGCTCGAATCCGTAATTTTCGGCCCTCGAAGATTACTTTTCGTCGATAGCGGGCAAGGTGACATGGTTGTCACATTGTAACAATGTAACTTTGTAACATTAAGCCCATGTCGAAGTGCAGACGATAATAATTAGAATATATAATAATTATAATTATTATATATTCTAAAGCATAATTGACACAAATTGAAAATCCTTATTGTTACATTGTTACAAAGTTACAATGTGACAAAAAAACGATAAAAAGCATTGCTATATAAATAAAATGTATTATCTTTGCAATCGAAAACATTTAATTGTATTACACTTATGGCAACAACAATTATCAGAAAGCCAGCCTCATTCCGACTCAGGGCCGACCTGCTGGAGAAACTGAGGAGCAACGCAGTCAGAGAAAACCGTACACTCAACAACTACGTGGAGAGTGTGCTGCTCGACTACATTTATAATGAGCCTAACGAAACGACTATGGCAGCCATCAGGGAAGCCATGTCGGGCCGTAACCCTAACAAGGTCTACGACAATGTGGACGATATGTTTAACGACATTCTGAACGAAGAATGAAGAAACTACAGCCTACTACCCAGTATAAGAAAGATCTGAAGCGGTATAAGAATAATCCTCAGAAATTGTCCGATCTGAAAGAAGTGCTCAAAATGCTTCAGAACGAGCAGCCCATTCCTGCAGATTATCTCCCGCATCCGCTAAGCGGAAAATACAAAGGCTGTCTGGAGTGTCACATCAATGGTGACTTCCTGCTGATATGGTATGACAAGAATAGAGACATCATCAAGTTGGTACGACTGGGTAGCCATAGTGAGTTGTTCAAGTAGTCAGATTCAAAAAAACGAGGGAATGATTGAAGTGAAAAAGAATCTAGAAGACGAACTCCGTGGTGCACTCATCGAGGCGAAGGAGTCGATAGATGGTAAACGGAAGTTAAACATACTTGACAATCTGATTAATGAGCTTCGAGAGCCAGTTGACTAGGACACAATTGAAGGCTGTGGATATAAAGGAAGAAGAAAACGAATCGGATAAATATTCACAAACATGAAAAGAGCAAGAGTGACGCCAATTGAGTTGTCAGAAGAACAAGAAATGTTTTTCATTGATACGTGGGAAAACAATCGTTGTGATACAGCGAGAGTTATTCTATAAAACCTCTTATCAAAAAGATGCTGGAGATAGAACCTGACAAACTAGAATTAGTGAAGACGATCATCAATTATAAGTCGTGAATCGCAAAATTCGTTTATTATAAATAGAACAAGAATTCTGATAATAACCAGATAAGTAAAAGTATGGATTATAATCTCAGTTACCCAAACGTAACATATAGAAAGCGAGTGTTGCCTCAATTGCTACATAATGGCAGCGTGGTAGCTTTCAGGTCATGGCTGTATGACAGACCTCGGACAGGTATTATTGTGATGGAATCTCCAGGTTGGATGCTCGCAGCAGTTAATCTCTACGAAGAAGAAGGACGAATATGGTATTTTGACGAGATGCCCAAGGATATTGAACTGTATGAAGCCAATGAAGAAGAGACTCTATGGGGATTAGCATATTACCTTGATTATTATTACACTGATAATGAGGAGTACAGGGGTGTTCATCCCCTAATAGCATTTATTAATCAAGAATGCCCTAAGAATGCTGGCAACAGTTGGGGTGCAGTCTCCCTGTGTGAGGATATGCTTACAAAGGTACCCGATTTGTTTGATAAAGCAGAGTGGACCGGAATCAAGAATACTCTCAGCCAGCTCATTATGCAGGAGAGTGGACTTCAGTATGACCGTTTCCGTATTGAATACTACTGCTTTCTGATAGGTGTGCTAATGATTGCAGAGCATGAGGAAGATGCTTTCAGGCGCAAAGAGATGATTCAATTGTTCAGAAAGAACTGGGGCCAGCTTTCCTGGATGTATGGTATTGGCATAGGGCGCGTACTTGGTTCGGCTTTGCACAACTTTACGGCCGTTATTAACCAAACGACTCAAAACAGTCGTAAGCATTATCTGCACCTGTATCTACCTCTTGCTGAGTATTTTATAGACAAGATCTGCAAGTATAATGACGACAAACGAGAAAAGTTGCAGGAAGCCATCAGGAAGGCAAAGGTAATAGAGGCTCGTGAAAAGCAGGAACCCGACCTTGATGAACTTTATGGCATTCTGTTCCCCAAGCATTCTTTGGAGGCATTGTCCGCAAACCGTCCTGCCGCCACCATTGCAGAGATGCGTCAGGAGATGGCAGCCCAAGAGCAGAAGATATCATCACTGGAGAGTCGGTTGTCGGCAAGCATCTCCGAATTTAACCGCAGGTATGAGGCTCTGTTGCATTCTTTTGAGGCACTGGTTAAGGTATCCATCACATTTGATGAAATCAAGAAGGGCTTGAAGGAACTGTCTCGAACGACTGCTGAGGGTGTACTTGAAAAGTTGTCAATAACACTTGCTGACAATAAAAGGTTTATGGACGAGTTACCCAGATTGCGGGAGTTTGTGAAAGAGAACGATAAGCCCTCAGAGGTTCACAATCATTTCGAGAAAGAGAGCGGTTGCCAAGTGTTCAATGGCCCCGTATCAGGACAATTTAATAAGAAACAATAATAATAAGGTATGGAAGAAGAAAAGAAGAAGAGTGATATAACCAATCATTTTGAAGCAGGGGCAAACTGCCAAGTATTCAATGGCCCGATTAGCGGCTGCGTGTTTGCGATGCCTGGCGCCAACATTACACAGAATCCTGTTCAGCCGTCAGCGCAACTTAACGACCAGCAGCAAGACGTGGTTGAGAAACTGAAGCCAATGTTCTATGGGCAGGTAGAGGATGCGAAAACTTTCCTTGTGAGCATTCAAGGAATGAAGCCTACCCAGATAACCGACAAGGTAAACCAGTTGGTAAGGGAGAAAAAAATATCGGATATGTCGAAGCATCGCGATTTGTGGAAGGTGCTTCACGACTGCGGTATTTATGACAAATCGGAATCAAACTGGAATATGCAAGTGAAGTAATCACCAAACTTTATAACTCAAAAATGGGGAATCGAAGCAATCGGTTCCCCTTTTTCGTACCAGTACTTGTACGAATACTTGTGTAGCACTTGTAATTACTTGTATTTACGTGTGTTTCAGATAGTTATGCTTTATAATATTGGGAATGCAACAATAATCTCCGTACCTTTGCATCGTCTTCCGAGATATGCAGCCGATAAGTGAGCGGGCTATCCTTAGAGAAGCGGGAGCAAGGGAAAAAGTATGTATAAAAGAATAGTTGACAAAGACAGGTACTGTGCAGACATGGCCAAGATGGCCCGACGACAGTTGGCGCTGATCGACCAGTGCAGGATGCGCAAAACGGGAGGCAAAGGAGTAGCGAACCAACCCTTCTATGTACAGTTTCTTAACCGCTAACAAATTTCAAGTTTAACTCTGAGTTGAGGTGAACGGAGTCTCGCGAGATTTCAATCACAAATCGAAAGGTGGCCACCCTTCTGAAGCTTCGCTCAACCAAAATTCAGAACAACAATGAATCCACAGAAATTTAACGAACAGATTTTGAATAACGCACTCCAGATGGACGCAAGTGTTAACTTCCAGTTGAATGGCAACATGCTGATTGTGCCTTGCCCGTGGGAGGATGACAAGGAGGTGACTAACGGTGAGCGTGTACGTTATCGTGGTGGCATCGAGGTGGATGCCGACGGTCGCACCAGAGTGAAGCGTTACAAGGATGGCAGCAGAGGGCCACTCCACGAGACTCTTTACGAGACAGCCCACGGAGCGGTGAAGATGACCCGTCCGCAGATACGTCCTTACAACGGTCGACGCCGTATTGACGAGGAATACGTCTATGTCACCTTCAAGTTCCCGAAGAAATACGGGCTGGCGCTGACCAAGGCTCTCTATCAGGAGGAAGCCGACGAGATTATGTCTTACTTTAAAACAAGAAAGGAGGAAACGATATGGAAATGATTTTGGAGCGATTGATAGCACTCAACGCACGTCAGACTAAGGAGCAGACCAGGGCATTCGTAAAAGAATGCCCGCTCCAGGACTACGATGCACTTACTCAGTCACCTCGACTGAAACAGATGGCTGAGCGCATCAATTCAACTGATGATGACGAACAGCAGAGAAAGTTGAAGTCATGGTTGCCGTTCCGCTGTCCGCACTATACCCAGTTCCGTGATGATTATCGGGATCGTGAGCACATCGTGGCTGAGAGTTTCACTTGGCAGACGTGTATCGATATCGATGACCCAGAGTTGGTGGAGAAGGCCAACGAGATGTCTGAAAAGCTCGATATTGAGATAGGTGGACGTTGGCAGGGGTTGATGCTTCATAAGGATTACTCCATCCGTCGCAAACTGCACATCGATATTCGTCTGCCATTGGGTATGACTGTTCCCGAAGCTCAGCGTGAGTATTGTAAGGCGCTTGGAGTTGCTTGCGACACATCATGCTTTACCCCGGAGAGGTTTATTTATATCTCGCCAGCGAGCTTTGAGATCTATCGTGCCGATGGTTGGTATCAGCAACTTTCAGAGGAAGAGGTGGCTGAGCGTCGTAAAGCTTATACTGACAGAGGACTCTCGATAGATGGTCGCACTGAGGATGGCTCGTACTATGATCCCGAGGGAGATTTAGGCACGGATTCCACGGATTTACACGGCTTTAAAAATCCTGCCGATCATCTAGCTGCTAAAAATAACAATCCGTGCCAAAATAAATACCCCAGCGAGTTCAAGGGCGTGCCTTATACATCTATTATATGTGAGTACTGGCGCAGAACTGGAGGTGAGCCCTCAGAGGGTGAGCGAAATAAGCGACTGCATCAGTTGGCGGCTAATCTGAGAGCTATTTGTGATAATTCAGAGGAGTGGTTGCTGGAGGTGATGCCTCGATTCGGACTATCGGTTCAGGAGATGCACAGTATTATCCATTCCGCCTGCAAGGAACCCACCAAGGGCTCGCGACTGATAGACCAGATAGTGAATGCGCTGGAAATGGGGATTTCCTCGGATGAAATCGAGGATGCAGAGGCTGTGGCTGCTGAGACTGGCGTGAAAGTCAATGTCAAAGCCTTGCCAATCGGTTTGAAAGAATCGCTGGCAGGTGTGCCTGTGACGATGCACATGCCCGTGCTCTGTGGTGTGCTGCCGATTGCAGCGGCATACGCTGATCAGGTGCAGATTCAGTATTGCGACGGTAATTTGCAGCACCTGGGGCTGATGTCTATCATCCGAGGTGAGCAGGCTTCTAACAAGTCGGTTGTCAAAAATGCTGTCGATGTGTGGAAACGTCAGTTCGATGAAGAAGATGCCCTTGCACGTAAGCGCGAGGAGGAATGGAAGGAGCGTAAGAAAGGCCGCAAGGCCAACGAAAAGGCTCCTGAAGACCCAAAGGTGTTGATAAGGATGGTGCCGGTGACGGTCTCGTGTTCTACTTTGCTCAAGCGTTTCAAGAATGCCCAGGGGCACACTCTCTACAGCTTTGGTGAGGAACTCGACACTCTCCGTAAAACCAACGGTGCCGGCAGTTGGAGCTCGAAATATGACATCTATCGCCTGAGCTTTGACAAAGGTGAGTGGGGGCAGGATTACAACTCGGATGCCGCAGAATCTGGAGTTGTGAAAGTCGCCTATAACTGGACGATGCTGGGCACGAACGGGGCCATGAGGAAGTGCTTCAAGTCGGACAATATCGAGAACGGTCTTTCTTCTCGAATATTGGTAGCCGAAATGCCTGACAGCAGTTTCTCGAAGATGCCCAAGTTTGGCCGTCGTTCAGTAGAGGATGAAGCCAAGATACAAGAAGCCGTGACCCGCCTGCGTTCGTTCTCTGGTCTCGTTGACACTCCTCGTTTACGTCGTGCCATCGAAGAGTGGGTAGAAGCCAAACGTGTAGAAGCAGCCAAAGACATCGACCACGTAAAGGATACTTATCGTAAGCGTGCTGCCGTGATAGGCTTCCGTTGTGGGGTCATTTTCCATCTGCTGTCTGGCAAGGATAAGGAAACGAAGGCCTGTCTTGACTTCGCCCTGATGATGGCCGAGTACTGCCTGATGGAGCAGATCAAAACTTTCGGTGAGGCTTTGCAAAGTCAGTATGTGGATGCCAGTGAAGAGTGCCAGCGATATGGAGCCAATCACTCCGTGTTTGACCAACTTGCACCAACCTTCACTATCGATGACCTCCGAGCCTTGAAGCGCGGCTATTGCTCAGAAACAGCCATGCGCATGATCATCTCTCGTTGGATGCGTGACGGATGGATTAGCAAGACCGACCGCCACCACTGGAGTAAACGACAAGTAGGCTCCGCAGCCGAAAACGTCACAAAGTAACTTTGTAACATTGTAACATTAAGCATTATGGAATTGATTTTAGAACGTATAGCAAAACGCAAGACCTACACGATAGGCCGTATGTATATCCGCGAGCAGGTGATGGATGAATACCTGCCTGGCACGGAGGACAAGTATTTCTGCGACACCCTCGAACCCACATGGCGCGACTACGAGCATGGAGCCTACAAGGTGAAAGGCCGCTCAGCCATCCCCGAAGGCCGCTATGCCGTGGTCATCTCTTGGAGTCCGAAGTTCAAGCAGTGGCTACCGATTTTATTAGGTGGTCCAGAGTTCAACCGCAAGTGGCAGGGCATCCGCATCCATGCGGGAAATACCGCCAAGGACACCGAGGGCTGCATACTCGTAGGCCAGAACCGAGAAGTCGGCAAGGTGCTCGACTCGCGCAAGTGGCTCTACGAACTGAAACAGAGAATCGTGGAGGCCAAAGATAAAGGCGAGGCCGTATGGATCACCATTAAGTAGTAACGTCCGCATCAACCGGTAGTGATGCCTGCACCAACCGGGTAGTAACGTCTGCACCAAGCGGTATTAACGTCCGCATCAACCGGGTAGTGGGAGGCTTGCCGAGGGCAGTCTCCCATTTTACTCTTCGTGCTTGGTCACGATGAATGATATCTGTAATTTCTGGAGAATCCGTAATAATGGTCGATTTATCTGTAATTTGTTTAATCGCGGAATGCAGATTTTTTACTACCTTTGCAGCGTCAAATCAAAGCAAACGGTGAATGGAGTTGAGAAAACAAAATAGGACAATGAAGAAAAAAGTGTTATTAACAATGGCAGCCTTGATGCTGGCAGCCATTCAAATCAAATCGCAAACGAATATGAATCTTACAGACAAGCAACAGGCACTCGTGGCAATAGCCGCCAATGAGGCAAAGGGCGATCTCAAGGCCCTGAAGAAGGAAGTAAACGCTGGTTTTGAGGCTGGACTGACCATCAGCGAAGTAAAGGAAACACTGTCTCAACTATATGCCTACACAGGATTCCCACGCTCATTAAACGCCCTTGGCGTACTGCAGCAGGTGATCAAGGAGCGCAGCGAGGCAGGACTGAAGACAGAAGAAGGCCGTGATGCCGATGCACCGTCAGCAGACTACGATGCACTGAAGCAGGGCACAAAGGTGCAGACACAACTCTGCGGCGGACAGCCCTTCAACTATACATTCGCCCCACAGACCGATTACTATCTGAAAGCCCATCTCTTCGGTGACATCTTTGCCCGCAATAACCTCTCGTTTGCTGAGCGCGAGATAGTCACGGTGTCAGCCATCTCAGCCCTGCCAGGTTGTGAACCGCAGCTGAAGGCCCATGTCAGCGGGGCTCGCAATATGGGTGTAGGCGATGCTCAGCTGCACGACATCCCGGCAGTGCTGCGCAGCAGGGTGGGAGAGACCGAGGCCGTGCGCTGCGAGCAGGCTGTAGCCAGCGTGTTTGGAGAGCCTTGTCAGGCTATCGCCCCGGTAGACTTCAATGTATGGCCTAAAGGCGAGAAGAATCCTTACGGCGAGTATTTCATAGGTCAGAGTTATCTTGCCGATGTAGGAGGTGGTGTGATGAACGTGACCTTCGAGCCGGGTTGCCGCAATAACTGGCACGTTCACCACGGGGCAGTGCAGGTGCTCATCTGCGTTGCCGGTCGTGGCTGGTATCAGGAGTGGGGCAAGCCTGCCGTAGAGATGACTCCTGGCACTGTCATTGCCATCCCTGCCGAGGTTAAGCATTGGCATGGTGCTGCCGCCGATTCATGGTTCCAGCACCTTACGTATCACAAAGATGTGCAGCAGGGAGCCAGCAATGAGTGGCTTGAGCCTGTAGATGACGAATCGTATAATAAGGTGAAATGAAATGTAGGATTTGCATGTTTCTCCTGCTGCTGATACCTCTCTCAGTGTCGGCTGGTGATGGAGACGATAAGAAGAAAGTTCCCGGCATACTGAAGCCGGTGATGTGGGTTAAGACACTTATCGACTCAATGGCTGTTGCAACAGTAGATCGCAGTTATATTGAGCAGCCCAAGAAGGCTTGGGCAGTAGAGTGGCGCAACGAGGCCAGCGGCAACTTGCTGAAGATGACCGCCGATTTCCCCTTGAAGCAGGGCTCGACAGGCAGCCTGACGACAAAGAACTCCAATGGGTTCAGTGCCTCCACAGGCCTCTGGCTTGGATATAGAGGCTACGGACTGGGGCTGTCGAAGGAGCTGACCCACGGTGACGGCTCTACTATCTCTTTTGGGGCGATGGGGGGCAGCTTCGGAATAAATCTGCGTATCAACAGCTATCACAACAGCGAGCCGCAAGTGCGTCTGAAATTTTCTTCTGCAGAGAAGACTCTCGATGAAAAGGAGCATGCGAAACTCGATGACCCTATACACGTGAGGTCTCTGTTTCTTGACGGTTACTATATGTTCAACGGAAAGCATTTCTCGTATGCTGCCGCCTATGACCAGTCGCTTATTCAGAAGCGTTCGGCAGGATCGCTCATGGCTGGGGCGATGTACTATCACTCCAGGGTGAGCTTCGATGACTCGTCCAACTGGCCGCTGATAGCATTTATGAGAGGCGTGGGAAAGTTCAAGTTTACCCAGGCAAGCGTAGGATTCGGGTATGCATATAACTGGGTGCCTGCCAAGGGGTGGCTCATCAGTGCCCAGGCGATGCCAATGCTGCAGTTCTATAACAGGATAAAAGCCAACTCCTATAGTTTGAAATATCATGGTATAGACTTCACGAAGATGTTGGAGGATAATTTTGAGGAATTCATAATTGACGATAACGATAATGAGGGTGATGACGCTGGCGGATATGATGATACTGATGATGATGCCGGTTTCACAATCGCAGAGAAGGATGAATATAAGGCCAACAACTATATCGGCTTTAATTTCGATGCACGCCTGGCAGTGATATACAATTGGAGCAATTTCTATATACGCGTTTATGGGCATTACAACCGTTTCCGTTATAGCAATGACGTCGGGTACGGTCGAATGTCAGAATGGAGGGCGTATGCCTCGTTGGGATTGAGGTTCTGAAAAAGATATTCGCCACAGCCCGGGATTATCCGTCTGTGGCGAATATGTATCTTGTATCTGTCTGCTTATTCGTAGTACTCTATTGTGCGGGTCTGTTCCATCGTCTGCCCCATCATTGTGGTCTTGCGGCTGATCCAGTTGCCCTTGCTGTCATACTTGTAGTCAGAATATGGTGTCTCTATCTGCTGGCCGCCCATGTTTACTGACTCCTTTTCTGTGGCACCCTTGTCGTTGAATGTGCGAGAGCTTACGATCTTCTGACCCATTGCCTCTACAACAGTTCCAACCACCTTTCCGTTCTCCCACTTGTATTCTACTGCCAGCTTCTGGCCCATCATGTCCATCTTGGCAGACTTTACGTAGCCATCGGCATCATAGACAAGCTCGCTCAGCGGACCGCTGACAAGCTTACCGTCTTCTGAAAATGTTGATACCTGGTTCTGGCCCATGACACTTACAGTGATAGACTTTACTTTTCCGAAGGCCTCCTGAGCCTCTGCGTCGTGGAACTTAGACTGTGCCTGTACGGCGAAAGATGTTGCCAGCAAGGCGAGCATAAACATAATCTTCTTCATTTCCTTTGATTTTAAGTTTTGTAATGAATATGTAAAATAACACGCGGCAAAGTTACAAACAAAATTGTAAACTTCCAAATAATCCTTGGGAAAATGTTGATTTCTAGATGAAAATGCTTACCTTTGCAGGCGAAAAGACTTTGAAATTGAGGAGCAGGATATGACAAACGAATATCAGATACGAGTAGTGCCCGAAGTGGCAGCCCAGGAAGACAGGCTGAAGAGTTGGATAGCTGATGAGAATGGTATAGACGTCAGGACAATCTATGGAGTGAGGATCCTGAAGCGGAGCATTGATGCCAGGCAGAGACAGATATTTGTCAACCTGAAGGTGAGGGTATACGTCAATGAACTGCCTCACGATGATGAGTATGTCAGAACGGAATACCCCAATGTGGAGGGCAAGCCTCAGGTGATAGTGGTAGGTGCAGGACCTGGAGGCCTTTTTGCTGCACTGCGTCTGATAGAATTAGGCTTACGCCCGATAGTGCTCGAGAGAGGTAAGAACGTGCACGATAGGAAAAAGGATCTTGCTGACATCACCAAAAACCAGAAAGTGGACAGCGAGAGTAACTATTGCTTCGGTGAGGGTGGGGCAGGTGCTTACTCTGACGGGAAATTGTACACCCGCTCAAAGAAACGTGGCAATACTGACAAGATCCTTAACGTGTTTTGCCAGCATGGAGCATCAACTGCGATCCTTGCTGATGCTCATCCGCACATAGGAACCGACAGACTCCCAAAAGTGATAGAGGCGATGCGTAACACTATCATAAATTGTGGCGGTGAGGTGCATTTTCAGACAAAGATGACGAGATTGGTTATGGCTGACGGGTGTAAGGTGATAGGTGTTGAGACAAGCACCCAGCGTCAGTTCCTCGGTCCTGTAATACTTGCAACCGGTCACTCGGCACGTGACGTCTATAGATATCTTGCCGAGGCAAAGGTAGAGATAGAGGCCAAGGGCATTGCCGTGGGAGTGAGGCTCGAGCATCCGTCGCAGTTGATAGATCAGATTCAGTATCATTCAAGGCAGGGAAGAGGCAAGTATCTGCCTGCTGCTGAGTATTCGATGGTGACCCAGGTGGATGGGCGTGGGGTGTACTCGTTCTGTATGTGTCCAGGTGGATTTGTGATTCCCGCTGCTACAGACAAACAGCAGATAGTAGTCAATGGTATGAGTCCGGCAAGCAGAGGTACGGCTTGGAGCAATTCGGGAATGGTGGTTGAAGTGCGTCCTGAGGATGTTGAGGGAGAAGATGCCCTCAGCATGATGCGATTCCAGGAGCAGCTCGAAAAGGCGTGTTGGCAACAGGGAAACATGAAGCAGACGGCCCCGGCTCAGAGAATGTCAGACTTTGTAAATGGCAAGTTGAGCTATGACCTGCCCAAGTCATCATATGCTCCTGGGCTGATATCAAGTCCTCTGCACTTCTGGATGCCAGAGATGATCTCCAGACGTCTGCGAGAGGGCTTCAAAGTGTTTGGAAGAAGTGCTCACGGATTCCTAACCAATGAAGCGGCACTGATAGCTGTTGAGACTCGTACAAGCAGCCCGGTCAGGATCGTCAGGGACCGTGATACATTGCAGCATATCCGCGTTGAAGGACTCTTCCCGTGTGGTGAGGGAGCAGGCTATGCAGGAGGTATCGTATCGGCAGGTGTGGATGGCGAACGGTGCGCTGAAAGCGTAGCAAAATATCTGAATAGTTAAAAAAGTCAAAAAGAGGATAAGAAAGTATAGTGTCATATAACCAATCTTCAATGTTTTTTTGTATCTTTGTGGCATAAACATTAGCTAACAAAACAAAGAATAACTATGAACAGAGAAGAACAATTTGTAATTACTATCAGCCGTCAGTTCGGTACTGGCGGACATGAGATAGGCGCAGAGCTTGCTCGTCGTCTGGGAGTGAAGTTGCTCGATAAACAGATATTGAATGAAGTGGCTAAGAAAGCCCGTGTAGTTGAGGAAGCAGTTGAGAAGATAGAAGCCCGTAATCCATTATGGCGTGACGACTTTACTGACTTTTACCGTAACTATATGAGCCATGCGGAGTATAGCGGTTTTGAGCACGATCGGACATCGCATGAGCTCTTCGAGGCTCAGGCTCATGCCATACGTGAGATAGTTGCCGAGGAATCGTGCGTGATAGTAGGGCGATGCGGGTTCCACATCTTTGAAAATCATGCTAATGCCCTTAAGATCTTCGTACACTCTTCGGAAGACTGCCGAAAGCGTCGCATCGCTGAGAAATATGGCCTAAGCCTGTCTGATGCTGCAGCTATGGTGGTGGATAATGACTATAGCCGTGAACTTTATACAAAGACATTCACAGGTAAGGAATGGCGTGATGCCTGCAACTATGACATCTCTCTCGATGTGAGGATGTTTGGGGTGAATGGCGCCGTAGACTTTATCATGCATTGCATAGAGTAATTTTTTCACGAAATATTTGTGTATATACCGATTTTTTAGTACCTTTGCACGCTGAAATTTCAGAGTTAGTAATTACTAAAATATCGGTATAATGAATATTTCCTACAAATGGTTGAAGGAATACGTTGATTTTGACCTGACTGCACAACAGGTGTGTGATGCTTTGACATCAACAGGTCTTGAAGTTGACGCATTGGAAGAAGTACAGAGCATCAAGGGCGGTCTGAAGGGCCTCTATGTGGGTAAAGTGCTTACTTGTGAGCCTCATCCCAACTCAGATCATCTGCATGTTACGACAGTTGATCTAGGCAAGGGCGAACCCTCTCAGATTGTTTGTGGAGCCCCAAACGTGGCTGCTGGTCAGAAAGTGATAGTGGCTGATCTTGGATGTGTGCTCTACGATGGTGATAATGAGTTCGTAATCAAGAAGTCAAAACTTCGTGGCATAGAATCTAATGGTATGATCTGTGCTGAGGATGAGATCGGTGTGGGTACCTCTCATGCTGGTATCATCGTGCTGCCCGATGATGCTGTTGTCGGCACCCCTGCAGCTGAGTATTATAATCTTGAGAGTGACTGGCTGATAGAGGTGGATATCACGGCTAACCGTGCAGATGCACTCTCGCATTGGGGAGTGGCGCGTGACCTCTATGCGTGGCTTAGGCAAAACGGATATGAGACAAGACTTCATCGTCCAGACTGCAGCAAGTTTAAGGTGGACAATCACGACCTTCCTGTGACAGTGACCATCGAGAATCAGAATGCCTGCAAGCGCTATGCTTGTGTCAGCATAACAGACTGCGAGGTTAAGGAGAGTCCTGATTGGCTGAAAAACAAACTGACCACCATAGGTCTGCGTCCTATTAATAATATCGTGGACATCACTAACTATGTGATGATGGCATATGGTCAGCCTCTTCATTGCTTCGATGCAGATATGGTTAAGGGGCATAAGATCGTGGTAAAGACAATGCCAGAAGGAACACCCTTCCAGACACTTGACGGTGAGGAGCATAAGCTCTCTGATCGTGACCTGGCTATCTGCAACGAGGAGGATCCTATGTGTATAGCAGGCGTGTTCGGAGGAAAGGGTAGCGGTACCTATGAGACAACCCGCAATGTGGTCCTCGAGAGTGCATACTTCCATCCTACATGGATTCGTAAGTCTGCACGTCGTCATGGCCTAAGTACGGATGCAAGTTTCCGATTTGAGCGTGGCGTAGATCCCAATGGCATCATATATGCCCTCCAGCAGGCTGCAATTCTCTGTCATGAGCTGGCTGGCGGTAAGGTGTCGATGGAGATATGTGATGTCTATCCCGAGCCATTGAAGAATGCGGTGGTGGAACTCCGTTACGACTATGTTCACTCGCTTGTGGGTAAGACTATTCCTGTAGAAACAATAAAGAGCATTTGTGAGACTCTCGAGATGAAGGTGCTCGGAGAGAGCGATGAGGCACTGACGCTTGAGATTCCTGCCTATCGTGTTGACGTGCAGCGTCCATGTGATGTAGTAGAGGATATCCTGCGTATCTACGGATACAATAATGTAGAGATACCTACCCAACTTAAGAGTTCACTCGTAATCAAGGGTGATGAAGACCGTAAGCACAAACTTGCCAATCTGGTTAGTGAGCAGTTGGTGGGTGAAGGATTCAACGAGATCCTCAACAACTCTCTGACAAAAGGCGCTTATTATGAGGCACATAATGCCTATCCCGCAGAGATGTGTGTGAAGATTATGAATCCTCTCTCATCAGATCTGAACGTGATGCGCCAAACTCTTCTGTTCGGTGGCTTGGAGAGTGTTCAGCATAACGTGAATCGTAAACGTCAGAACTTGCGCTTCTTCGAGTTTGGCAATGTATATACCTTCACTCCTGAGAAACAAAACGAGGATGATCCTATGCAGGCATATAAAGAACAGTATCACTGTGGCTTGTGGCTTACAGGTAAGCGTGTTGAGGGTTCTTGGGCTCACCAGAATGAGGATTCTACTTTCTATGAGTTGAGTGCGTACGTAGAGAATATCCTCCGTCGTATTGGCCTGAAGCCTGGCATGACTGTTCGCAGAAAGTCGGATAATGACATCTTCTCTGCTGGTATCACTATTGAGAATCGTGGTGGAAAGAAGCTCGTAGAGATGGGCGTAATCAGTAAGAAGCTACAGAAGCAGTTCGGTTTAGACAATGTCGTTTATTATGCAGAGCTCAACTGGACTCAGCTGATGAAGGCTACCAAGAAGAATGAGATACTATACACGGAGATTCCAAAGTTCCCTGCAGTAAGTAGAGATTTGGCATTGTTGGTTGACAATAGTGTTGAGTTTGCTCAAATAGAGCAGATTGCCCGTCAGACGGAGAAGAAACTCTTGAAAAAGGTAGAACTTTTCGATGTCTATGAGGGTGAAAAACTGCCAGATGGCAAGAAGTCGTATGCAGTGAATTTCATCCTTCAGGACGAGGAGAAGACAATGGGCGACAAGCAGATAGATGCCATCATGCAGAAACTTATCAGCAATATTAAGAAGCAGCTTGGTGCAGAACTGCGTTAAAAGTAGAATAATAAAACGGTTTAAAATAATATTATAAAAAAGTAATCCAATGGGAAGAGCATTTGAATATCGTAAGGCTACGAAACTTAAGAGATGGGGCCACATGGCCAAGACATTTACCAAGATCGGCAAGCAGATTGCTATTGCTGTTAAGGCTGGTGGTCCTGAACCGGAGAACAATCCCTCACTTCGCGCTATCATTGCCAATGCAAAGCGTGAGAACATGCCAAAGGACAATATCGAGCGTGCCATAAAGAATGCTATGGGTAAGGACCAGAGCGACTATAAGGAGGTGACATACGAGGGATATGGTCCTCATGGAATAGCTATTTTCGTTGAGACTTTGACAGATAATACTACACGTACTGTTGGTGATGTCCGCTCTGTATTCAACAAGTTTAATGGTAACCTTGGCACACAGGGCTCTCTTAGCTTCCTCTTTGATCATAAGAGTGTATTCACCTTTAAGAAAAAGGATGGACTTGACATGGACGAGATGATTCTCGACTTGATAGACTATGGTGTAGATGATGAGTTCGATGAGGACGTGGAGGAGAATAGCATTACAATTTATGGTGATCCGTCTTCATTCGGAGCAATACAGAAGCACCTTGAAGAGAATGGCTTTGAAGTGACAGGTGCCGAGTTCACTCGTATTCCAAACGATTTGAAGGATGTTACTCCTGAGGAGCGTGAGACTATCGATAAGATGGTTGAGAAACTCGAGGACTTCGATGATGTCCAGACGGTTTACACTAATATGAAGCCTGAGGAGGTAGCTGAATAATACGGAAAAGATAATACTGGGCATCGACCCTGGAACTAACATCATGGGATATGGCTTGCTGAAGGTTACTGATGGCAAGGCACAAATGATTACTATGGGAGTAATCGATCTGAGAAAGTTTCCTGACGCCTACCTAAAGCTAGGCCATATCTTTGAGAGAGTTACTAGTATCATTGACGGCTTCCTCCCTGATGAGATGGCCATCGAGGCTCCTTTCTTCGGAAAGAACGTACAGTCGATGCTGAAGTTGGGAAGAGCACAGGGAACGGCTATCGCTGCTGCTATTCATCACGGTGTTCCAATCCACGAATATGCTCCTATGAAGATAAAAATGGCTCTTACAGGAAATGGGGGCGCTTCAAAGGAACAGGTTGCAGGTATGCTTCAGCGACTTCTGAAGATTGCAGACGAGGATATGGGAAAATTCATGGATGCTACTGATGCTCTTGCTGCTGCATATTGTCATTTCCTTCAGATGGGAAGGCCGGAGAGTCCTTCAAAGTATCATGGATGGAAAGATTTTGTTAGAAAGAACCAGGACAAGGTTAGCCAAAGAAAGACTCCTGTAGTCTTAGACAAGAAAAGTTCAGAGGAAGATAATCCGTAGATTCTAAGTGGATGAAGATTATAGAGCTTATTAATGCAAGAACCAGAAAGCCTGAGTGGTCGATGGCTGAGCCTGTGAATTTCTCACTTGAGGATGGTGAGCATATTGCTATTGTTGGGAGGAATGGTGCAGGCAAAACCATGTTTGTAGATATGATCACAGGCAAGCATCCGGTATTCCCTGATTCGGTGAGATATGCATTTGATGAGCCATACAATAATCTGAAATATATCTCTTTCCGTGATACCTATGGTGGTGATAATGACAGGACCTATTTCCTACAGCAGCGATGGAATCAGATGGAGATAGATGAGAACACTCCTACTGTGGGTAGCAAGCTTGAAGAGGCTTTCGAACAGGCTGGAGAAGACACTCCTGAGCGGAGGGCTTTTCAAAAGCATATATACGAGATTCTTAATCTTAAGCAGCTTCTTGATAAATATATAATCCTGTTATCAAGTGGTGAACTAAGAAAATACAAACTGGCATTGTCGTTGTTTACTAATCCAAAAGTCCTGATAATGGAGAATCCGTTTATAGGGCTCGATAAGGAAACTCGCGAACAATTGGGTAAACTTCTTGGATTGTTGGTCAAGGAGCAAGACTTGCAGCTCATCCTTGTCCTCGCAAAGACAGATGAGATTCCTGATTTCATTACCCATATAGTGAAGGTGATAGATAGAAAGGTTGAGGCAAAAACTGAATATATAAAGTCACAACAGATTAATACAAATTCTCCATCTGCCATTTTGCATGCTCTTGGTTATGAGCACGTTAGCGACACATCTTTTCCTTCCTCTTCATCCTCCATCTTCCCTCTACAAGAGATTATTAAGTTCGATAAAGTCACAATACGCTACGGAACACGTACAATTCTCAAAGACCTTGACTGGACGGTAAAGAAAGGAGAGCATTGGGCACTCTCTGGCCACAACGGATCAGGTAAGTCTACTTTACTCTCTTTGGTATGTGCAGACAATCCCCAAAGCTATGCGTGTAACATCTCTCTCTTTGGACAGAAGCGTGGCTCAGGTGAGAGTATCTGGGACATAAAGAGGCATATAGGATATGTATCTCCGGAGATGCATAGAAGCTATAAGCAGAATATTCCTGCCATGCAGATTGTTGCCAGCGGCTTGAAAGACACTGTTGGTCTGTATACAAGACCGAACGAAAGTGAGAAGCAGCAGTGTCGCTATTGGCTTAACGTTTTTAGTATTGGCCATCTTGAGAATAGAAACTTTCATGAGATGTCGAGTGGGGAGCAGAGGCTGGTCCTCCTTGCAAGGGCTTTTGTGAAAGAACCTGATCTTCTGATTCTTGATGAGCCTCTTCATGGTCTTGATGACGAAAACAGGGTTATGGTAAAAGAAATCGTAGACAAGTATTGTGAGGATTCCTCACGAACACTTATCTACGTTACACATTATCAGGAAGAGCTGCCTAACTGTATAGATCACTCTATTTGCCTTCCATGAGGGCTGCTGTACGGACTCTTGAAAGTGTTTCCGGAGTCATCTGAAGATAACTTGCAATATATACCAACGGAGCACGGAGCACCAGTTGAGGCTGATTTTTTACAAGTTTCTGATACCTGTCTTGTGCACTTTCAAAGCGTAGCATGTCTGCCCGGTGTTGAGATACTATTAGTGACTCTTCTAGAATCTTACGATAAAGAATCTGAATATTCACACTCTTCATGGCCACAGCCTCAAGGTCGGCCTTTGGCAGAGCTATAAGTATGGAAGGTTCAAGAGCCTTTATCTGCAGTTGTGACGGCTGCTCACGGAACAGACTCTCTATACACATTACGATATTGTTTTCTGTTGCCATATATTCTGTCAGTTCCTTACCATTCTTATAGTAGTATTGACGGACCAGTCCTTTGACAACCCAATAGATATTAGTGCATGTTTCACCTTCACGGAGAATCATGTCGTTCTTTGCAAACTTAATAGGCAGAAGTATACTCTCAAGAAGATCCAGTTCTTCGTGAGTCATTGTACTATAACGACGTGCTAGTTCACGAGCGACGTCTCTTGTGGTTATACTAACATTAGGCATAGGTCTTGTTATTTTTTTTGATTTTTGATGTTTTAATCAAGTTTTAATACTGCGAGGAAGGCTTTTTGGGGTACCTCTACGTTTCCAATCTGCTTCATTCGTTTCTTTCCCCGTTTCTGTTTCTCCAACAGTTTTCTCTTGCGGGATACGTCACCTCCATAGCATTTTGCAGTGACATCCTTACGTACTTGTTTTACTGTCTCTCTAGCTATGATCTTAGCACCTATTGCAGCTTGTATGGCAATGTCGAACTGCTGACGAGGGATTAGCTCCTTTAGTTTTTCACACATGCGACGTCCGAAGGTCACAGCGTTATCCTGGTGTGTGAGAGTTGAAAGAGCATCCACTGGCTCTCCATTTAGCAGAATATCCAATTTTGCAAGTTTTGAAGGGCGGAAACCGTCAATATGATAGTCAAAAGAGGCATAGCCCTTAGATATACTTTTCAGCTTATCGTAGAAGTCGATTACGATCTCACCAAGTGGGAGCATAAAATGGAGTTCAACGCGATTACCACTAACATACTGCTGATCAATCAATTCTCCTCGCTTGTCAAGGCAAAGGGTCATTATCGGTCCTATAAAGTCGGCTGCGGTAATAATAGAAGCACGTATATATGGTTCTTCGATATGGTCTATCATTGTCTGATCAGGAAGCCCGGAAGGATTGTGCACTTCTTTGATCTCACCCTGTTTAGTGTAGCACATATACGACACATTGGGTACGGTGGTTATGACATCCATATCAAACTCACGGTCCAGTCGCTCTTGAATAATCTCCATATGCAATAATCCCAAGAATCCGCATCGGAAACCAAATCCCAGCGCCACAGAACTCTCTGGAGAGAATGTCAGAGAAGCATCATTAAGCTGTAGTTTTTCTAGCGATGCACGAAGATTTTCGTAATCAGTAGGATCAATGGGATATACACCGGCAAAAACCATTGGCTTTACCTCCTGGAATCCCTCAATAGCAGCTTCACATGGAGTGGCTACCTGGGTAATAGTATCTCCTACCTTTACTTCCTTGGAGTTCTTGATTCCGGAGATTATATAGCCTACATCACCTGTACGCAGCTCTTTACGGGGCACCATGTCCATCTTAAGAACCCCCACTTCATCAGCATCGTACTCCATTCCAGTATTGAAGAACTTCACATGGTCTCCTTGATGGATGACACCGTTTACAATCTTAAAGTATGCTATGATTCCTCTGAAGGAGTTGAATACGGAGTCGAATATGAGTGCCTGAAGGGGAGCACTTTCATCGCCTACAGGGTGTGGGATGCGCTCCACAATTGCATCAAGAACCTGTTCGATACCTTCACCTGTCTTTCCTGATGCACGAAGGATGTCAGAACGGTCACAGCCGATAAGGTCTACAATCTCATCTTCTACCTCATCTGGCATAGCTGATGGCATATCAATCTTGTTAATAACAGGTATTATTTCCAAATTATGGTCTATAGCCATATATAGATTGGAAATTGTCTGTGCCTGTACCCCCTGAGTTGCATCTACCACCAACAGTGCGCCCTCGCATGCTGCAATAGAGCGGCTTACCTCATATGAGAAGTCAACATGTCCTGGTGTATCGATGAGATTCAATATATATTTCTCGCCATTGTGCATATATTCCATCTGTATGGCATGACTTTTAATAGTTATGCCACGTTCACGTTCGAGATCCATGTCATCAAGCATCTGTCCCTCAGTGACTTGGATGGTCTTGGTAAATTCAAGCATCCTGTCGGCTAAGGTAGATTTACCATGGTCAATATGCGCGATAATGCAAAAGTTTCTTATATGATTCATTTGGTAATGTCATTCTTTGAACTGCAAAGATACAAAAAATACTTTGTATTGCCAATATTTTAGTTTTTTTTTGTACTTTTGCAGCGAAAAAATAGCATTCATTATGAAAAAATTATTAGTATTTGCGACTTTGGTACTATTTATAGCATCATGTCAGGAGTCTTTGGAAGACAGGTGTGCTCGTGAAGCAAAGCAGTATACCGCGAAAAACTGTCCCGTGAGGATGGACAAGAATATAATAATGGACAGTCTGACTTTTGAGAAAGCGACACACACGCTGCACTACTATTACCGCCTTACTGGTCTTGCCGATAAAGATGGCGCTCTTGACAGCATTGATGCAAAGAGTCTTCTTAAGAACGAGTTGAAAAATTCTACCTCGATGAAAACATATAAAGATAATGGCTATAATTTTGCATATACCTATCAATCTGAGAAAGATCCGAAAAAAGTAGTCTTTGAGGCTATATTTACCGAGAAAGACTATAAATAGTCTATATAAATAGTCTTCCTGTCTGGTAAATAAGAGCACTCATAATCCAAGCTGTTGCTGTGGTATATGAAGCAGCAAATGTTGCCCAGCGCCATGATCCAGTCTCGTTCTTTATGGCGGCGATGGTCGCAATACAGGGGAAATAGAATAATATAAATATAAGGTACGCATACGAGGCAAGAGGTGTTATACCTTCTTTTAGCATTCCCTGTCGTAGATGGGTATATTTCTCCGTTTCATCACTAAACTCTTCATCGTCACCGAAAGAATCATCTCCCGAATAGAGAACTCCTATTGACGAGGCAACAATCTCTTTGGCTCCAACACCAGCTAACAAGCTAACGTCAAGTTTCCAGTTGAATCCTTGAGGTATGAATATCGGCTCTACGAACTTACCCATTTTGCCGATATAGCTCTGTTCCAGCTGCTGCTCACGAGACAGTTCGTCATTATGTGGAAAGTAACCTAAAGCCCAGACTATCACAGATGCTACAAGGATGATGCCACCCATCTTCTTTAGATATTCTTTTCCTTTCTCCCAGGTATGCCTTATGATGGCTTTGCCTGTTGGCCAGCGATAAGGTGGGAGTTCCATGACGAAAGGTGTGTCCTCGCCCTTGATGACAAATGTGGAGAATATTTTGCTTACAATTACGGCCATAATTATTCCCAATGCATAGAGTGAAAGCATCACCCAAGAACGATAGTGCAATGAGAAGAAAGTGCCAGCTATCATGATATATATAGGCAAACGGGCACTACAGCTCATAAATGGAAGTATCATCATAGTTATTATCTTTGATCTGCTACTTTCAATGGTTCGTGTAGCCATAACAGCGGGTACATTACATCCGAATCCCATGATCAGTGGGATGAAAGATTTTCCGTGAAGTCCCATCTGGTGCATCAGTTTATCCATGATAAAGGCTGCCCGTGCCATGTAGCCAGAGTCTTCCATCAGTGATATGAAGAAATATAGTATCAGGATTTGTGGCAGAAATACTATCACACTGCCCACACCACCTATAACTCCATCAATAATCATTGCCTTAAGTGGACCTTCTGGCATCGTGGCTCCGATATAGATACCTAACTTGTCTACTACAGTTTCTATCCAGTCCATCGGATACTGGCCAATGGAGAATGTGGTTTGGAACATCACAAATAGAATAAGGAAGAATATCGGAAAGCCGAAGTACTTGTGTGACAACACTGCATCAATCATATGTGTAGTGCGATAAGTATCTTTCTTGGTACCCGTCTTATAGCCAGCCTCTCTTAAGGCTCCATTGATGAAGCCATATTTGGCATCCATAATAGCAGTTTCCGAGTCGTTGGCAGTTTCCTCCATAACGCGTGTTGAAGCTTTGTCGCGCTCTGTAGTGAGGTGCTGGAAGTCAGACATTCGGTTCTCTTCCTTCATGTGGTGACCAAGATAATCGAGCACTTGACTATCATGTTCCAATAGCTTTAGGGCTAGGTATCGAGTAGAGTAGTGCTGTGTGATATGTTCATCTGTCTTGAGGTACTTCTGGATATGGGCGATACCGTCTTCAATCTCGTGACCATAGTTGATGTGCAAGTGGCGGGCAGACTTGCTGGCGCCTTCATACACTTGAATAACAGCCTTGAAAAGTTCTTTCACTCCTTTTCCGGTCTTGAATGATGTCGGAATCATCGGGATACCGAACAGTCCACTAAGTGTATCAATGTTCACACTGTCACCTCTGCGCTCAAACTCATCATACATGTTCAATGCACATACCATACGTAAGTTCATGTCTACAAGCTGGGTGGTGAGATACAAGTTGCGCTCAAGGTTAGATGAGTCTATAACATTGATGACCACATCCGGCATTTTCTCAGTCAGATGCTCTCTGACGTAAAGTTCTTCCGGCGAATAGCAGCTTAGCGAGTATGTGCCAGGCAGGTCTGTCAAGTTGAATTCATATCCGAAGAACGATGCATGGGCTTCTGTGGCATCTACCGTAACCCCAGAATAATTACCTACATGTCCATGTGCTCCAGAGGCAAAGTTGAATAGGGAAGTCTTTCCGCAATTGGGATTGCCTACTAAGGCTACGTTTATGGTACGGTGTTCTTTCTTCGCAATGTGCTGGATAAAATCGTCCTCGTGTAGCTTAAGCTCATTATTTTTTGCAAAAGATTTAATTTCGTCTTTTCTCTTACTGTTATCCTCTTTTAAATCCACTACTTCAATCATATCCGCTTCATGATGTCTGAGACTTACCTCATAGCCCATGAGCTTATACTTTACAGGATCTTGTAGAGGAGCATTGAGCAGCACCTCTACTTCTTTACCTTTGATGAATCCCATCTCTATGATTCGCTTGCGGAATCCACCATGGCCTAATACTTTGACGATAACACCTTTCTCGCCAGTCTTTAAATCTGATAGTTTCATATCGCTTGCAAAGTTACAGAATATTTCCGTGCAACTTGGTTGCAAAGCCGCATCAAAAGGCTAAAATACCTAAAAGTAGGTATGTTAGCCTTCTGTCTCGAAGTATATTTCTAGTTCTGCTTTGGCACTTCCTTCAGTATTTGGAAGGTCACGGATAATCTGACCTTTTTCTAGCAGTGCAATGCGTGTTGAGATATCTATCGTGTGAGCGAGATTATGACTAGATATCAGCAGTGTAGCATTATTTTGCTGGGCATAGTCGATGAGAACATGCTTAAGAACGTTCTGTGACGATGGGTCGAGGAAATTGAAAGGCTCGTCTAGAATCACCAGCTTAGGTCTCATGAAAAGAGCTGAAATGATGCCGACCTTCTGCTTGTTACCAGCAGAGAGATTTCTGATTAGTTTTTTTTGCCCGAAAATCTCTCCTCCTGCCAGTCGCTCAAAAATCCTCAGACGTTCATCTACCTGTTCCTGAGAAATGTTGTTGATTTTGCCCAAGAAAGCAAAATATTCTTCAGGGGTGAGGAAGTCGATAAGGAAACCGTCGTCGATATATGCTCCTGTATAGTCTTTCCACTCTTCACTTTCTGCGGGATTGATACCATCGATGATTATTGTTCCTTCATCAGGCTTTAGTAAATCTAGAATCATTCTGAACAATGTGGTCTTGCCCGCACCATTGTTTCCTACGAGTCCAAGTATATCTCCATCTTTGATGGTGAATTCCGGAATATTACTGGCTACTGTCTCACCAAACTGTTTCTTCAGCCCATTTATGGCAATCATAATTCCTAAATTCTAATTTCTAAATAAATGTCTTATACAATTCCCTTACCGTGACAGTTCTTGAACTTCTTTCCAGAACCACAAGGGCATGGATCGTTTCTTCCGGGCAGCTTATCCTTTATGATTGGTGTGCGAGGCTGTTGTGCTCGTGTGTCATGCTGGGCTGCAGCCTGCTGGTTCTTGTCTACAAGCTGTTCCTCGCCAATCTGTTGCTTCGATTCTGTATACTGCTGTCTCTGAGTATGCTGCTCGGGGGCAGCCTCCTGTACCTGTTGCATCTCGGGAATCTGTGCACGGGTGAGAATACTGCATATACGGTTATACATCTCATTTATCATGGCATCCCATACCTTCGCACTCTCAAGTTTGAAGATTAGCAATGGGTCTTTCTGCTCATATGATGCATTCTGTACTGAGTGTTTCAGTTCGTCTAACTGGCGGAGGTTTTCCTTCCAAGAGTCATCGATGATATGCAGTAATATACTTTTCTCAAATTCCTTAACAACACTCTTCGATTCTGTCTCGTATGCCTCTTTTAGGTTACACGGGATGTTATACATCCTTCTGCCATCAGTGATTGGTACCATGATACGCTCGTACATGTGCCCCTGATTCTCATATACTTGACTGATAATAGGCTGTGCAACACTTTGAATGCGCTCTGTTCTGCGGTTGAAGTTGCTGATAGCTGCTTGAAATGCTTCCTCTGTCAAATCTTCACGGTTCTTGTTGATATATTCATCCTCGGTGAAAGGAATCTCCATAGAGAGTATATGCAGGAACTCTTCTTTCACTCCTTGATAGTCGCCAGAGTTCTCGATGATATTGACTACTCGGTCCCAGATAATGTTTGAGATATCCATTCCAATACGTTCTCCCATAAGTGCATGACGACGCTTTTCGTAAATAACAGTACGCTGTTTGTTCATAACATCGTCATATTCTATAAGGCGCTTACGGATACCGAAATTGTTCTCTTCTACTTTCTTCTGGGCTCTTTCAATGCTCTTTGAAATCATTGGGCTCTCAATCATTTCTCCCTCCTTGAATCCCAGACGGTCCATTACTGAGGCAATGCGCTCTGAAGCAAAAAGTCGCATCAATTTGTCTTCGAGTGAAACATAGAAAACAGAACTACCCGGGTCTCCCTGACGTCCTGCACGACCTCTCAACTGTCTGTCTACTCGGCGGCTCTCATGTCTCTCTGTACCTATAATAGCAAGACCTCCAGCAGCCTTTACTTCAGGCGAGAGCTTGATGTCGGTACCACGACCAGCCATGTTGGTGGCGATTGTTACAGCTCCCTTTCCATTTGTGCTCTGACCAGCGAGAGCAACGATGTCTGCCTCCTTTTGGTGAAGTTTTGCATTGAGGACCTGGTGCGGTATTCCTTCTCTTTTGCCTGTCTCGGGGTTGACATACATGTCAAGCATGCGGCTGAGCAGTTCTGAGATTTCCACTGATGTTGTTCCAATCAGGGTAGGACGCCCCGCATCGCGCATCCTTACGATCTCGTCAATGACTGCCTTGTACTTCTCTCGGGCCGTTTTATATACTCGGTCATCCTGGTCATTTCGGATGACGGGTCTGTTTGTTGGAATTTCAACAACGTCTAGTTTGTAGATATCCCAAAACTCTCCAGCCTCGGTAGATGCCGTACCTGTCATACCTGCCAACTTATGGTACATACGGAAATAATTCTGCAAGGTTATTGTAGCGAAGGTCTGTGTTGCAGCTTCAACCTTTACATGCTCCTTGGCCTCTACAGCTTGGTGAAGACCGTCACTCCATCTGCGACCTTCCATGATACGACCAGTTTGCTCATCTACGATCTTTACCTCTCCGTCGATAACTACGTACTCATCGTCCTTGTTGAACATACAATATGCCTTCAGTAATTGCTGAAGGGTGTGTACTCTCTCACTCTGCACTGCATAGTGATTCATCATCTCATCTTTCTTGTCAAGGCGTTCCTGATCAGTCATGCCAGTCTCTGCTTCCAGTGCGGAGAGCTCAGATGTGATGTCAGGTAGTACGAACAGCTCTGCATCGTTGACCTGCTTGGCAAGCCATGCAGTTCCCTTATCAGTAAGATCACAGGAGTTAAGTTTCTCGTCAACAACGAAGTAAAGGGGCTCAACAGCCTCAGGCATTCTCCTGTTGTTGTTCTCCATATATATTTCCTCGGTCTTTAGCATTCCTGCCTTGATACCTTCCTCAGAGAGATACTTGATAAGCGGTTTGTTCTTTGGCAGGGCCTTGTGAGAACGATATAGTGATAGGAATCCTGCATCGAGTTTCTCTTGGCCTTCTTTCTTGTTGCCGGCCTCGATGAGACTGTTTCCCTCGGTTATAAGGCTTTTTGCCTCTGCAAGATACTGTGTTGCCAACTGTCTCTGGACTCCAACCAGTCGTTCTACCAGGGGTTGGTACTCTTCGAACATCTGGTCGTCACCTTTGGGAATAGGTCCTGAGATAATCAGTGGCGTACGTGCATCGTCAATCAATACTGAGTCCACCTCATCTACGATTGCATAGTTGTGTGAGCGCTGCACGAGGTCCTGTGGCGAGATGGCCATGTTGTCACGAAGGTAGTCGAAACCGAACTCATTGTTCGTTCCGAAGGTGATGTCTGCCTGATATGCCTTTCTGCGGGCTTCTGAATTAGGCTGATGCTTATCAATACAGTCAACACTAAGTCCATGGAACATATACAGGGGTCCCATCCACTCTGAGTCACGCTTGGCCAGGTAGTCGTTCACGGTTACTACATGTACTCCATTGCCTGTCAACGCATTTAGGAATACTGGCAAAGTGGCTACAAGGGTCTTACCTTCACCGGTTGCCATTTCTGCTATCTTTCCTTGATGTAGCACAACACCACCGAACAACTGTACGTCATAGTGTATCATCTCCCATTTCAAATCGTTACCTCCTGCTGTCCAGTGGTTATGGTAGATAGCCTTGTCACCGTCGATGGTTATGAAGTCTTTTCTTGGGTCTGCTGCCAGTTCACGGTCGAAGTCTGTGGCTGTCACGATGGTTTCCTCATTCTCGGCAAACCTTCTGGCTGTCTCCTTGACGATTGCGAATACCTCTGGCATTACCTCGTCGAGAGCCTTTTCATAGATGTCCAGCACTTCCTTCTCTATCTTGTCAATCTGTGCGAAAATGTCTGCACGTTCATCGATAGGTGTATCTTCTATCTTTGCCTTCAACTCGGCAATGTGATTCTTCTGCTCTGTAGCAGAACTCTGTACTTGATGTTGCAACTCCTTAGTGCGCTGACGGAGGGCGTCATTATCCAGTGCCTCTACCTTGGGTGATACGGCCTTAACCTTCTCCACCAGTGGCTGGATGAGTTTCATGTCTCTAGAACTCTTGTCACCGAACAATGACTTCAAAATCTTATTAAAATTCATATTCTTATTTTTATTGTTTCACTTTTTTATTGCATTTGCAAAAACGTCTGCAAAGGTACAAATAATATTTGTATTTGCCAAATTTCCCTGATAAAATCAGAGTGAGCCTGTTCAAATCGGCATAATTGTAGCTAAAACAGAGGCTCTGTCGAACATGCATTGGGAGCCCTGATGCGGATAGCCTTTGCAATAGTTGGTGCAATACGGTCTGTTGTTACAGCTGTTTTTATCTTGTCTGCACTGACACCAGCTCCGAAGAAGATGATCGGAAACTGTGTGTATGAGGCCCTGGAAAGATGGCTCTCTTGAGTGCTCTCATTTAGTATCCTCCAACCGGGGGATACTTCAATCATTATGTCTCCATTGTGTTCTGGATGGAAGCTATTTCTTACTTTCTCTATCTGTGGATTGCTGCTGCTGAGCAGTTGTAGTGCTGTATACACATTCCTCACTCCCTCGAGCTGAGAGATGAACTCCTGGGCTCTCTGGCCAGCATCGGTAAGACTAATCCTCTTGCTCTCAAGCTGTTTATGGTTAAAGTATATCTGGTTGCTGAACGATGTCTCCACATACCTTCCTTGTCCCCAGATTGCACCGAAGTACATGTTGAGGAGATTGGCTGTCCGCTCCATATAGAAGGTCCCTGATGGAATACGGTATTTCTCGTAGTCGGAGTCGTCATCATCGCTGTAGCCAGTGCTTGTGAGGACGAAAAGAATATGTTCTGCACCCAGTTTGCTCTGAAGATTTTTTATTAGCTTTGCTATTTCCCTGTCAATTCTGACGTATGTGTCCTGTAGCTCTAACTGACATTCTGACACAGGCTTGTGGTCGAATGTGCCGGCGTAATAGGTTATACACAAAAGGTCTGTCACCCTGTCAAATCCCATAGAATTGCTTGTGATGCATTTCAGTGCAGTTTCTGTGACATCCTCATTGATAAGGCCTGAAGCCTGATACTCGATGAATTTTCTTTCGCCTTTGAAGGCGTGTTTGAATGGTTGCTGTCCTCCTGCGTGCTGATAGTAGTTGAATGTGCCTGCAAGTTCAATTACGGGTTCCCAAAATGTTTTTTTTATGTTGGATGATGGCGAGCGTAAATTGTTGTGAACCAGTAGCCATTGAGGTAGTGCGCTAAAGTAATAAGTACTGCTTCCCCATTGGCCTGTCTGCGTATCCATCCAAATGGCTCCGTCAGCGGCATGACCACCTGAAAGAATTGCTGCATCCTGTTGTGGCGCGATAGCGAAAATTTTGGCTAATCCTCTGGTTGCAGCTTTGAGTTCATCGCCTAAAGTCGATACCTGTATTTGAGCAGGCGAGGGGAGAGATTGTTGCTTGGGGTCTTCTGTGCAACTGGCGGGTCGCAAGCTTTCTTTGTTCAGCCATCTGCTACCGTTTATTCCGTGATAATAGGGAGAAACCCCAGTGATGACTGACGTAATGGCAGAGGCTCTGTCCATGCCTGTGAAGGGGTAGTAGGCATTCTCGTATACCAATCCCTCATTGAGTAGTTTTTTGAAACCATCCTGGCAGTAAAGAGGGGAGAAAGCCTCGAGATAGTCTGTCCTCAACTGGTCTATAGTGATGTTAACTACTAGTCTCGGGGCATACTGTATCTTCTCCTGTCCAGAAGCATTTGTATATATGCCCAGCATGGCCATTATAGTTATATATATGTATCTGTTCTGCATTATTGAATTTTTTGTTTCTTACTCCATATCCCTGTTATTCTACTCAGCAAACATAGTGCCAATCCCCATAGCCCCTCTGGATAGGACTGCCAGATTCCTCCGATTGTATAGAGTATAAGTAGGACGACTAGCAGTTTCCACCATGTATTGCGATGTTTGATTACCGATGGGATGAAAAAGATCGGTAAAGGGTTGAACAATAAAATGTTTAGATTAAGCGATGTTGTTGGGTGCTGTGAGAAGATCATCACTGTGAGCACTATTCCGATAGCGCTTTGCACCAACATGAGTGTTACGTCCCACCACACAAACCTCTTCTTCTGCTTCCATTCTACGAATAGTATACAAAGTGCTATCAGCACGAGGATTATTGCAGTCTCTGTTGGTGAGAGTATCCAGTCTGGTTCTATTATCTGAACTCCTGGGAGGGCAATGTTTCTTTGCTCCTTTACTAGTGGTCTGTATTCTCCGTTAACATAGATCTGGGCCAGTGCCATATCTTGCATGAGATTCAATGGCAAGAACTCCTGTTCTGTTCGCGTAGTCTTAAAGTCTGCCTTGAGGCCCAAAAGGATATCGTTGCCAAACCGAGACCAATCGTGGTTACGATTACATTCTCTTACCATATCCCTGAAACTTGGTGTGTAGTCTTCTCTGTCAGGCCATTCTATCTTTCCATTCACGTTACTCTCGATAATGTCTCTAGGCCTTGTAGAACAGTTGTCATAAAAAAAGTTGTACCTGTATACCTTGTTTTCTTGTCTAAGGTTGTCTGCCAGTGCTTTTTTCAGACTGTGTTTCTCTTCGTTGGTCAAGCTGATTACCTGCTCAGTTATGGAACATCCCCAGCGTTTATAGTAAGGAACAAACCGCTCGAAGGGAATGACTCCGAGCTCATAGTCAGTCAGCCCAAATACGAACCTCAGTACAAAGTATGGCTTCTTGAAGTCAAACAACCCCCAGTTGAATACAAGGTCTTGTCCTGCAGTAAGTCCTTCATTATGCAGGTCATGCCATCTTAGGGCAGAGTGTCCATACAGGCTGTAGATTTCTTCATGAGGTGAACATGTGATAAGACTGACCTCAATTGAGTCCATTGGGTCGATTTTGCTAATTATACTATCTTGATCTACTGTAACCTCCAATGGCATATTTTGTGCCCATGATGAGTGTAACCCACTGAAAATCAGTAGGATGAGCGTTAAAATTCGCACTTTTAAGACTTTTTCTAAATGTTTCACGATGCAAAAATAACTTATATTTTCGAAGAAAAAGCCATTATTTCCGTTTTTTTTCAATAATTTTGCACCCTGAAATAAAAAGTTAATTATCGAATGAATCATTTTTCACTTAGGCATATCCTTGCCTCTATGATTATTATGGCCTCTCTGGACTGTTTCTCACAAGGGGAGACACTCTCGCCTTATAGTCAGTATGCTTTAGGAGAGCGTGCCAATGCTGGCGGATCTTTTAATCATGGAATGAATGGTCTGGGTATCGGTCTGCAAAATGGCGCCCAGGTAAATCCGCTGAACCCAGCTTCATATGCTTCTGTAGACTCTCTTACGATGCTTTTCGATATGGGAATGTCTGGACAGATAACCAATTTCAACGAGAACGGTCACAAGGTCAATGCCCGACAGGCCAGTTTCGAGTATTTCCTTGGTGCGTTCAGGGCTTGGAAGAATGTTGGTGTGACCTTTGGAGTGGTTCCTATGACTAACGTGGGATATGAATACACTTCTTCCGCAAAGCTGGACGATCATGACAAATCTACGGTCTATGCCATTCATGCTGGTGAAGGAGGTATACATGAACTGTTTGTAGGAGTAGGTGTAAGACCAGTGAAGCCATTGGCATTTGGTGTCAACTTTGGATATCTTTGGGGTGAACTAGGCCGAGGAGTGGCTACAACAAGCACATCTACGATGGACAATATCCATAAGGTGTTTATTGCTTCTGTCCATAACTACAACTTGGAGTTTGGCCTTCAGTATTATCAGCCACTTGGCAAGAATGACCGACTTGTATTAGGAGCCAAGTATAACTATGGACATAATCTTAAGTCAGATCCTGAATGCATGGTAATCTCAACAAAGGTTTTGGATGCGACAACTGATACCACCAGGTTCTCTGTCAAGGATGGTCTTGAACTTCCTCATTCTTTTGGAGCCGGTGTTTCCTACAGTCATGGCAATCAGCTGGTTGTCGGTGCTGACTTTGAGATGCAGCTTTGGAGCAAGACGAAGTTCCCTGAATATGCTGGCGGACAATACACTCTTCGAAGTGACCTACTAAAAGACAGCTATCGTATTGCTGTCGGTGGCGAGTATTGCCCACGTTGGAACTCCAGAAACTTCTTCCACCGCATCAGATATCGCATAGGTGCTGGGTATACTACACCTTATTATTATATAAATGGTAAGGACGGCCCCAAGGAACTGAGTGCGACTATCGGTTTTGGTATTCCTATTATGAATGCCTACAACAACCGTTCCTTCCTGAACATTAGTGCCCAGTATGTCAACAACTCAGCTGCCGGCCTGATAAAGGAGAATACCTTCCGTATAAATATAGGCCTGACGTTCAATGAAAAGTGGTTCGCTAAATGGAAGGTAGAGTAATCAGGTTTGTCTTTTACTTGTCATTCATACTTTGTTCTTGCACTGAGGTGCAGGAACATACTGCTGCTGCAGTCCATGAACGTGATTCCGCCTCAGTGATGACCAGTTATGGCGTGAACACTCTCATCAGCGATTCTGGAGTGATAAAATATAAGATCGTCACAGAGCGCTGGGATGTTAACACTACCCGCCAGCCATCGCGATGGACTTTCGAGAAGGGGGTGTTCTTCGAGCAGTTCGATGAGAAGTTTCACACAGAAGGCTATATTCAGGCAGATACAGCATGGTACTACGACCAGCAGAAACTATGGCATCTTCGTGGCCGGGTTCGCATAAGGAACGTAAATGGTCTGGTATATGAATCTCAGGAGTTGTTTTGGGATGGCATGAAACATGAACTCTATTCAAACGTCTTCTCGAAGGTTACCACACCTGAGCGAACTTTACAAGGTACTTACTTTCTCTCCGACGAGCGTATGACTCATTATACAGTATCCAACTCCAAAGGATCCTTTACCACAGAGTCTATGGAACAAAAAGAAGAGTCTTCTTCTGCTGCCCCTCAGGATACCTCTCAAGTAGAACAAATCCCGCTTCGACCCCGTCAGGAGAAGCATTCTAGAACAGTACAGTGACATGACTACATTGATTATAGCTCTACTTGTTTCAATGCTATTCTCGGCATTCTTCTCAGGAATGGAAATTGCATTTGTCTCTTCCAATAGGATGCTGGCTGAGATGGATCGTGAGAAGCATGGCGTATCCCATAAAGCATTGGACATATTCTACAAGCATCCAAGCAACTTCGTCTCTACAATGCTTGTGGGCAATAACATTGCACTGGTTATCTATGGTATTCTTTTCGCACAGATCTTTGACCAGACGCTCTTCGCTCCCCTTAATGATTCCATGAGAGTCATCTGTGACACTCTTCTCTCAACAATAGTAGTGCTCTTTACAGGTGAGTTCTTGCCCAAAACACTTTTCAAGAGCAATCCTAATTTGATGCTTACATTCTTTGCTCTGCCGGCTTGGCTCTGTTATGTGGTTCTGTACCCCATATCAAAGTTCGCAACCTTGATTGCCAAAGGAATATTGCGAATATTTGGTGTTCACATGGATAAGGGCACTGCGGATAAGGAATTTACAAAAGTTGACCTTGACTATCTGGTGCAGTCATCTATAGACAATGCCAAAAACGACGATGAGGTTGGGGAACGACAACGTGTAGGTGATCGCAATTCTGGAATGGAAGTGAAGATATTCAAGAATGCCCTGGATTTCTCTGAGACAAAAGTACGTGACTGTATGGTTCCACGCACGGAGATAGATGCCGTCAGTGATACGGTAACACTAGAACAACTAAAACAGACTTTCGTAGAGTCTGGACACTCAAAGATACTCGTATATCACGAAGATATTGACCATATTATTGGCTATATCCATTCCTCAGATATGTTCAGTCTTTCAACATCTGACACCTCTGATTCAACATTTTACATTCCAGATTCCACATTAATCAGAAAAATTTCCTTCGTTCCTGAAACGATGCTCGCTCAGAAGCTTATGAAGCAACTTATGGCTGAGAAGCGCTCTTTGGCGGTGGTTGTCGACGAATTTGGTGGTACGTCCGGCCTTGTGTCACTTGAAGACATCATGGAGGAAATCACAGGAGAGATTGAGGATGAGCATGATAACACAAATCTGGTGTCTAAGGCCTTAGGCAATGGGGAGTATATCCTCTCTGCCAGACTTGAGATAGAGAAAATTAACGAGCAATTTGACTTGAATCTTCCTGAAAGTGACGATTATATGACTTTAGGAGGATTGATTCTTCACGAGTATCAGTCGTTTCCAAAACTCAATGAGGTAGTTAAAATTCCCCCTTATGAGTTCAAAATCATAAAGAATACTGCAACAAAAATAGAATTAGTACGACTAAAAGTTGTTGATTAAGTGAAAATTCTCCAAAATTTTTGCTCAATTCAATCCTTTTTAGTAATTTTGCACGCGATTTGCGTATAAGAATAAATAAAAATAAAAAATAAATTTATGGCAGCATTAGGAAAAATCAGGAAAAGAGGCGTAACCCTTGTTATTATCATCGGTTTAGGCCTTTTCGCTTTCATTGCTGAAGAGGCAGTGCGTTCTTGTGAAGCAACAAAGAACCAGCAGCGTCAGCAGATAGGCGAGGTGTTAGGAAACAAAGTAAACGTACAGGACTTCCAGTCGCTTGTTGATCAGTATCAAGAGGTTCTGAAGATGACTCAGGGACGTGACAACTTCTCAGAGGAGGAACTCAACCAGATTAAGGATCAGGTTTGGAACCAGTACATTTCAGAGCAGATTATTGAGGATGAGGCAGCTAAGGTGGGCCTTACCGTTACTGACGAGGAGATGCAGAACATCATGAAGGAAGGTACAAACCCTATGCTCATGCAGAGTCCTTTCGTAAACCAGCAGACTGGTCGCTTTGATGTTACTCAGCTTACCAAGTTCCTTGCAGACTATAAGAAGAGTGCATCAAATCCGCAGCTTGCAGAAAGCTATGAGCGCATCTACAAATACTGGCAGTTCATTGAGAAGCAGCTCCGCAGCCAGACTCTTGCTCAGAAGTATCAGAGCCTGATAGCTGGTTGCCTTATCTCAAACCCCATTTCTGCGAAAATGTCATTCGAGGGACAGAACAAGGAGGCTGATATCATTCTGGCCAGCCTGCCCTATAGCAGTATTAACGACAATGACGTTCAGATTAGTGATGCTGACTTGAAAGCTAAATTTGACGAAGAGAAGGAGCAGTTCAAGCAGACCATTGAGAGCCGTGATATCAAATATGTAAGTTTCCAGGTTGTTGCTTCTGCAGCAGACCGTGCAGAACTGATGAAGACGATGAACGATGCTTGTGCAAAGCTTGAGAGTGGTGCAAACCCAGCTGAGGTGGTGCGCAAGGCTCAGAGCCAGTTCGCTTATACTGGTGTATCAGCCACAAAGCGTGCTTATCCTACTGACATTGCAGCAAAGCTTGACTCTATGAGTGTCGGTCAGACCTTAAAGCCATTCGAGACAAAGATGGACAACACTATCAATGTCGTAAAGCTCTTGAGCAAGACTATGGCTCCTGACTCTATAGAATATCGCCAGATTCAGGTTGCAGGTGCTACACCAGAGGCAGCCAAGAAGACTGCTGACAGTATCTTCACAGCATTGAAGGCTGGTGCGGATTTTGAGGCGATGGCTAAGAAATACGGTCAGGAGGGAACGAAGCAGTGGCTTACATCTGCTATGTACGAAAACTCAAACACTATGGATGAGGATAGCAAGAACTACCTTAATAGCCTTCAGACAATGGCAGTCAACGACTATAAGCTTCTGGAGTTCACCGCTGGTAATATTATCCTCCAGGTGACAGCCCGTAAGGCAATGGTTGAAAAGTATGATGTTGCTGTTGTAAAGCATACTATTGATTTCTCTAAGCAGACATACTCTGATGCATACAATAAGTTCAGCCAGTATGTATCTGAGAACAAGACATTAGCAGACCTGGAGAAGAATGCTTCAAAGTTTGGCTTCCAGGTGCAGGAGCGCAAGGATCTCTTCAACAATGAGCATAATGTAGCAGGTCTCCGTTCTACTCGTGAAGCAATGAAGTGGATCTTCGATGCTAAGGAGGGAGAGGTGTCACCACTCTATGAGTGTGGTAATAATGACAACTTGCTTGTTGTTGCTCTTACGAAAATCCATCCTGTAGGCTATCGTGACTTAGATGGTGTTAAGGATATGTTGAAGCAGGAAGTTCTTCGCGACAAGAAGTTTGAGACTCTTAAATCCAAACTTGCAAATGTCAAGACAATTGCTGATGCCCAGAAGGCAGGAGCCAAGGTTGACTCTGTAAATCAGATTACCTTCATGGCCCCAGTATTTGTTCAGGCTACCGGTTCTTCTGAGCCAGCACTGAGCGGAGCTGTGTCACAGGTTGCTCAGGGACAGTTCTCTAAGGCTCCTGTGAAGGGTAATGGTGGCGCTTACGTATTCCAGGTTGTTCGCAAGGCCGATCGTGAAGGTGCCAAGTTCGACGCTAAGGCTCAGGAGCAGATGCTCTCACAGCAGGCTATGCAGGCAGCATCACGCTTCATGTCAGAGCTTTATCAGAAAGCGAATGTGGTGGACAATAGGTATTTGTTCTTCTAGATAAGCATAGAAAACATAATGTACTTTTTGTGTTAAAATCCTCGCTGTACAGGCGGGGATTTTTGATTTTTTTTTGTTATTTTCTTAAAATAGATTAGTTTTTTTGCTTAATCCTTTGCTAATCCAAAAAAAATGCATAACTTTGCAAACGTTTTACTGCAAATTAATGAATGTTTAAAATATGGCAGAGGAAAATATTAAAGATTTTAATCCTGTTGAGGATATGCAAAGTGCCGCTGAAGAACAGTCGTGGTTCTCATTCCAGAATCTTTTTGCTACCCTGATTCTTAACTGGCAGTGGTTTGTTATGTCGCTTGTTATCTTTGTAAGTGGTGCATTATTATATCTTCGTTATGCTGAGCCATTATACAATGTTTCTGCGTTAATGCTTGTCAAGGATGAGGACAAAAAGAAAAATGCAACTCAAATGCTGGCAAACATGCAAGATCTTGGTTTTATGACTACATCTACAGGTATAGAAAATGAGATTTACATTATGAAATCTCGTATTCTAGCTCGCGATGTCGTTAAAGATTTGAAGCTTTACACAGAATATAGGAGTGTAGGCAAAATCGTAAAACCTCTTATTTATTCTACACAACCAATTAACGTAGACCTTGATCCGTTGCATCTTGACTCTCTTGACAAGGCACTCCTGAATGGTGTCAATAGTCTACAGATGACAATATCCAAGGAGGGTAAGAAATATGTTGTCAGTGGTAATGTATATTATAAAGGAAATAAGGGAAAGGCTTTTTCTCATAGTTTCAATACTCTCCCTGCTACTTTCAAGACAGAACTGGGTAGCCTGACTTTTACTAAGAATCTTGGTTATGACTTTGAACCAGATCAGGTATATCAGGTGACCATAAATCCACCGATGCAGGTAGCAACAGCTTATGTGAAGTCGATGGATGTTAGCCCTGCAAGTAAGCAGACCTCTATAGCGCAGATTAGTTTGAAGGATAAAAGCATACAGCGTGGTTTTGATTTCTTGAATCAGTTGATTGTGTGTTATAATCGTCAGGCTAATGCTGATAAGAATGAGATAGCATTGAAGACAGAGGAGTTTATCAATGAGCGAATTGCCAACATAAATAGTGAACTTGGCACTACAGAAGGAGCTATTGAGGACTTTAAACGTCGTAATGCAGTGACTGATGTAGGTATTGATGCGTCTTCTTCTGTTCAGATGTCAAGTCAATATTCAGCTCAGTTATCACAGGCTGATGCAGAGATTCAGATATTAGACAACTTGCGCGAATACGTAAACAGCCCGAAAAATAAATATCAGATTATCCCTTCTAACGTCGGTATGACTGATGCTACGGCTACAGGTCTCATTAACAGCTACAACCAGGCGGTACAGGATCGTAATCGCTTGCTTAAAGCCGCTAGTGAACAGGCTCCACAGGTTATGACTTTAACTGCTACTATTGATGAGTTACAGCAGTCTATTAAGAATGCCCTTCTTCAGGCACGTCGCTCTGCTGATATTAATCGTCAAGGAATTCAATCTCAATATGCCAAGTATCAGGGTAGGGTGTCAACTGCTCCTGTAGCAGAACGTGTGTTGACCCAGATTGGTCGTCAGCAGGACGTGAAGTCTGGACTTTATCTTATGCTTCTCCAAAAGCGCGAAGAGAATACAATCTCTCTTGCAGCTACTGCTGATAAAGGTAAGCTAATTGATGAACCAAATTTCGAAGGAAAGGCTAGTCCCAAAAGTCCTATTATCCTCTTGGCTTCGGTTGTACTCGGTTTGTGTCTCCCGCTTGGAATAATATTCCTTCTATCACTGTTTAGGTATAAGATAGAAGGACGTGAAGATGTGATGAAGCTTACAACGATGCCTGTCATTGCTGATGTTGCGGTGGCTAGTGATAATGTCAAAGACAAGGCAGGAATTGTGGTGCAGGCAAACAAAAATAGTCAGATTGACGAAATATTCCGTTCTATGCGTACCAATATTCAGTTCATGCTGAAAAAGGATCAAAAGGTTATATTGTTCACCTCTTCTACTTCTGGTGAGGGTAAGACTTTCAATGCTGCAAATCTTGCCGTGAGTTTCGCTTTGCTGGGTAAGAAGGTTATCTTATGCGGCCTTGATATCCGTAAACCTGCTCTTGGCCGCCTCTTTAGTGTTTCAGACCGTTTCGAGGGAATAACAACACTTCTTGCGATGGAGACAGTTACAGATAGTGCTCTTGAGTCTCAGATTAAGAAATCTGTAAATGACTTTAAGAATTTTGACCTTCTACTTGCAGGACCTACGCCTCCAAATCCGACAGAGCTTCTTGCTCGTGAGAATTTTGGACAGATTGTAAATATGCTTCGGCAAAAGTATGACTATGTAATCTTTGATACAGCTCCAGTTGGTCTTGTAACCGATACTCTTCAGATTGCTAAGTTTGCAGATGTGTCAGTATTCGTATGCCGTGCAGACTATACTCCAAAGTCATCTTTCGCTATGCTGAACGGTTTGGCAACTGAAGGTAAGATGCCTAATCCATGCGTTGTTCTCAATGGAGTTGATATGTCTAAGCGTAAGTATGGTTACTATTATGGCTATGGTCGTTACGGCAAGTATGGACGTTATGGATATGGACGTTATGGCTATGGCAAGTATGGATACGGTAATTATGGTAACTACGGTCAATATGGTCAGTATGCAGAGAGCCATTATGGTGATAAAAACGATAACTCGATAAAGAAGTAAGTATGATTATAGCAGTAGATTTTGATGGGACGATAGTTGAGAATCGTTATCCGGAGATAGGTCCTGAGCGACCTTTTGCTATCGATACTTTAAAGATGCTAATTGCCGACCATCATAGGGTAGTCTTGTGGACATGTAGAGAAGGTCAGTTGCTTGATGATGCCATAAAATGGTGTAGTGAACGTGGGGTAGATTTCTATGCTGCCAATCGTGACTATCCGGAGGAGACAACCGACAACAACCCGCATTTTACGCGGAAGTTAAAGGCAGACCTGTTTATTGATGATCGCAATATTGGTGGTTTACCAGACTGGGGCACAATCTATCGTATGGTATCGCGTGGCAAGCAGTGGAGACACCTCATAGATGAGGCCTATTCCGGTCAGAAAGATTACGGAGAGACGAAATCAACGTCTTCTCATAGCCATCATAAAAAAAGGGGATGGTGGCCATTTTAGTTAATTTATATTTAAAATATTATGTATAAGAGAATTTACCAATTACTGCTTGTGGCAGCAACAATTGTTATGCTCACATCGTGTGGCTCAACAAAAAATATCGCATATTTCCAGAATAGTGACGATATTGACTTTTCACGCTCAGAGTATCTTTACGATGCTCGTATCATGCCTAAGGATATTCTTACGATAACAGTAAATACTGCAAATCCTGAAGCTGCAGCACCATTTAACCTGATAGTAGCTACAGAAATGTCAATAGCTCAGGGACGTTCAAGACTTAGTAATAGTGGTCAGAGCCTTCAGACTTATCTTGTAGACAATAAGGGATGTATTGAGTTTCCAATCCTTGGGACGCTTGAGGTCGGAGGTCTTACAAAGTCAATGTGCGAGAAGATGATTCACGACAAGATTCTTCCTTATTTGAATTCTACAGAGAATCCAGTAGTTACTGTGCGTATGTCTAACTATAAGATTTCTGTACTTGGAGAGGTAAACCGGCCAGGTATGTTTAATGTTGGTAATGAGAAGATAAACATTCTTGAGGCATTGGCTCAGGCAGGTGATCTTACAATTTATGGTGTTCGTGAGAATGTCAAACTCATACGTGAGAATGAGAAGGGTAAGAAGGAAATTCATACCTTGAATCTTAACGATGCTGACATTATTAGTTCACCTTATTATTATCTTCAGCAGAACGACATCGTCTACGTTGAGCCAAACAAGGTTAAGGCACGTAATTCTAATGTAGGTACTACAACAACACTTTGGTTTACAGGAACAAGCATCCTGATATCAATTGCATCACTCCTTTATAATATACTTAAATAAAATGGCAGAGCACCATCATCACCATCATCATCTTAAGAGAGATGATGCGAGCAGGTTTAAAGAGAAGAGCCTGAGGTCTATTGTCTTTCGTAAGCAGTTGGAAAAATGGGCCAAGATAATACTGTTTATCATTTCAATTATGATGGTAATTGCTGTAATCGTATCTCGGTTCATAAAATGAACTAAATTTGAATCTCTCGCCAATTGGCGAGAGATTTCTTTTTGTATTATTGTGTGGATGTTTATGCATGATGTTGAGGCTAAGTGAGCCGTAACATCGTCAAGGGCGAGATTACTTTTCTCCCTCACTGGGGAGTAATTTTTCCCTAACGTGGGAATATTTTCTCTTAGGCGTAGCAGAAAAATCCTTGAAAGCAGTGCAAATTTATTCAATATTGCATGAGCATGCATTACCATTAATGCTGGCGATTGCTACCATTAATGCTGGCGATTGCTACCATTAATAGTAGCCACTTATTTCCAGATAAGTGGCTGTTATTTTCAGATAAGTGCATATTATTGCAAAATAGGCGGATACCTCCCTAAATCTCTGGAAATGCCTTTGAACAGAGGTGTTTTGGAGAGGGAGGTATGTGCGAGATACCTCCCTCATACCTCCCTTATACCTCCCTCATACCTCCCTCACAATCGATTAATCGTGACCGCCTACTGGAAATTTTCACCAATTAATATCCAGCTATCATTAGGACTCTCACAGCATCCGCATGAGTATCTCAGGGAGGTATCCGCTAATTTCAGGAAATCTTCAATTCTTAAAAAAAACAAATTTATCATTGATTTATTTGGAAGTTTATGATAAAAGTACTATCTTTGCCACAGAAAAATCACTTTTATGGTTTAACCCTAAATTAAAACAATTATGAGAAATTCAATTATTTTTGCAGGTATGCTTCTGCTCGCTGCCAGTTGCAGCAATGAGAATGAGAGTGTAGAACAGTTTGTTGACAATCAGGCATTTGCGCCAGTAACTATCCGAGTTTCTGACTTCTCGATGTCGTTTGAAAACCTTACTTCAACCACCCAAACAAGATCTACCGATGTGGCATCTTATAATGGCCTTAAGGTCATTACCTTGGCTTTTTACTCTGGAGATACTAAAGTCTATGAGTCAACTCAGTTACGTTCAGACGAGACGACGTACACCACCTTTGGCCATTTCTCTTGTAATTTGCCTATCGGAAGCTATAAGATGGTGGTAATAGGTAGAGACCTCTCAGACGGTGATATATTTACTCTTACAAGTCCGACAGAGGCGGCATATACCTCTGAGAAGGTGCGTGAGACTTTCAGTGCAGTGCAGGATGTCACAATCTCCAACTCTTCAGCTCAGAACCTTACTGTCATACTAAGCCGCGTTGTGTCAATGTTGAAAATAGTCTCTAACGACAATCGTACTGCTGAGGCGGCACAGATAAAGACTACGTTCAGTGCTGGAGGCAAGAGCTTTAATCCAAGCACAGGTCTTGCTACGTCAGATAAGGGTTTCTGGGTAATAAATCATCCCTCGACTGCAGTTGGTGCAACTATCTCTGTATTCAGTTATGCCTTCCTTACCACTGATGAACAGGAAATGGATATAACTCTTGAAATCCAAGATGCTGATGGTAATACTCTATTCACTAAGTTCATACCTAATGTCATCTTAAAGCGTAACAGGAAGACGACGTTGACAGGTCCAGTATTTACACCTACATCTGTAGCCAACTCGTCATTCTCTGTCGATACCGATTGGCTGGATGAGCTTTTTGTGACTTTCTAATTTGCATTTTAGTCTATTCCGCACTGGGAATGAAATTTCTTCTTCATTTTCAGTGTGGAATCATTTTTTTTAGCTATCTTTGTAGCCGAAAAAAATATATATATGTTTATGAGTGAGCATCAGTTTCATATTTTCAGTCCTTATCGGGTATGTACCCTGGGGGCACATGTAGATCATCAGCATGGTTTGGTAACAGGTTTTGCTATTGACAAGGGTGTTGACTTGTGGTTTGACGTCCGTGATGATAGCAAGGTGGTACTCGACAGTGAGACGTTTTCTGGCCATGTGGAGTTTGATATCGTTACACCGGCTTTGGTGAAACAAGGTGACTGGGGTGACTATGCTCGTGGAGCGAAGTTCGCTTTGCAGAAGCGGTTCAAGCTCAATAAGGGTATTACAGGTGTTATCAAGGGCAGTATCCCTGTAGGTGGGCTGTCTTCGTCGGCAGCTGTGCTGATTGCTTACGTAATGGCATTTGCCAAGGCCAACAATATAATGATGGAGGCATTCGAGGTGATGAAGATTGCCTCTGAAGCTGAAAGGGAGTATATAGGGCTGAACAATGGCCTGCTCGACCAGGCTTGTATCGCCCTGGGCAAGAGGGATCATCTCCTGATGCTGGACTGTGAGAGCAATGAATACAGGCTGATACCAAAGGCTCAGAATATGCCGGATTTTGAACTGGGGATATTCTTCAGCGGATTGACTCGCAGTCTTATGAGCAGTGACTATAATCTTCGTGTTGCAGAGTGTAAGACTGCCACTTGGCTTGTGCAGGCTTATGAAAATATACCGTTGAAAGAACAGAATAAGACATTCCTCAGGGATGTCAGCGAGAGTATGTTTAAGAGGCATAGGGATGACATGCCTCCGAGGTTTGCCAGACGTGCAGAGCATTTCTTCAGCGAGCATAAGAGAGTGAGGGAAGGTATCACTGCGTGGGAAACAGGTAATCTCGAGTGGTTTGGCAGTCTCTCTAAAGCTTCATGTGAGAGCTCTATACACAACTATGAGTGTGGCAGTCCAGAACTTATCGCAATCTATAACGCTATGCTGACCACTCCTGGCATTTATGGCGGCAGATTCAGTGGTGCTGGATTCAAAGGGGCTTGTATTGCTATTGTCGATCCCAGCAAGAAGGCTGAAATTGAGAAGGAGATAACTGAGAAGTATTTGGAGCAGTTCCCCCAGTACCGAGAGACATTTAAAGTCTACTTCTGCAAGAGTGACGATGGTGCGAGATTTGTGTGAATGATAAAAGTAAAAAAGTAAAGACGTGAAAAATATTGTTATTGCAGCTGGGTATGCGACGAGGCTGGGAGAGTTGACGAAGAATTTTCCGAAGCCCTTGCTGAAGATAGGAGATAATACGATTCTCGGAAGGATGCTCGATGATATAGACAGTATTCCTGAGATTGATGAACATGTGATAATAACAAATCATAAATTTGCGGAGATTTTTGAAAGGGAATTAGCAGAAATCAACGGGAATTCTTCTTCGAACAATAAACGTTGGAAGAAACCGATTACTATCGTGGATGACGGGACGGAGACTAACGAAACACGGCTGGGAGCAGTGTGTGATTTGTTGTTTGCGATGGATAAGCTCAAGATAGATGATGACTTACTGGTAGTGGCAGCTGACAATCTGTTGTTTTTTAGTTTTCAGGAGTTTGTTGACTTCGCCAAGACCAAGAATACGTCATGTATCATGTGTCATGAGCAACCGAGTATAGAGAAGTTGCAGAGAACAGGCGTTGTTGAGCTTGATGATAATAACAAGGTGCTCGGTATGGAGGAGAAGCCTCAGGTGCCGAAGAGCCACTGGGCAGTGCCGCCATTCTATATTTATCTAAAGAAGGATCTTGAGTTGGTAAGGCATTCTGTCGAGAATGGGTGCGGAAAGGATGCACCTGGCAATCTGGCTCACTATATGGTGGAGAATACCACTATGCATGCCTGGCCGATGAGTGCAGGGAGATTTGATATAGGAAGTCTGGATACATATTATGAAGCAGTAAAACGCTTCGGATAAAAAATAGGGAGTTATGCAAAAGATTTGTTTGGATAATAAGGTCATTTTTGTGACTGGAGCAGCGGGGTTCATAGGATCTAACCTCGTGATGAGACTGTTTAAGGATGTCAAGGGGGCTACAATCGTAGGTATCGATAATATGAACGATTATTATGATGTAGCACTGAAGGAATATCGCCTGAGTGAGTTGAACAAGAGTGTACCTGAGGGCACAACATGGAAGTTCGTAAAGGGAGATATTGCTGATAAGGTGACTATCGACAGGCTGTTTGAAGAGTGTAAGTTTGACGTGGTTGTTAATCTGGCAGCTCAGGCTGGTGTAAGATACAGTATCACTAACCCAGATGCATACATTCAGAGCAACATGATAGGATTCTATAATATCCTGGAAGCTTGCCGGCATAATGCTGTGGAGCATTTGGTTTATGCTTCCTCATCGAGTGTTTATGGAGGTAATAAGAAGGTGCCTTTCTCTACGGATGACAGGGTGGATAATCCTGTAAGCCTTTATGCAGCTACAAAGAAGAGCAATGAACTGATGGCGCACTGCTATTCGAAACTCTATGACATCCCGTCTACCGGTTTGCGCTTCTTTACAGTATATGGCCCTGCAGGCAGGCCTGATATGGCTTATTTCGGATTTACAAATAAGCTGATGAAGGGGGAGACGATAAAGATATTCAATTATGGTAATTGCCGGAGGGATTTTACGTTTGTAGATGACATTGTCGAGGGTATTGTCCGAGTGATGCAGGGTGCTCCAGAGCGCAAGAAGGGTGAGGATGGACTGCCGATACCTCCGTATGCAGTATATAATATAGGTGGAGGTCAGCCGGAGAACTTGCTCGACTTCGTACAGATCCTTCAGGAGGAACTGGTACGTGCAGGTGTGCTGCCTGAGGATTATGACTTTGAGGCTCATAAGGAACTGGTACCTATGCAACCGGGCGATGTGCCTACAACTTATGCGGACGCTACAGCCTTAGAGCGTGATTTCGGGTTTACGCCGAAAATAACGTTACGGGAAGGCTTGAGGAAGTTTGCCGAGTGGTATAAAGAATACTATAAGTAATGGAGAAAAGAAACTGGAAAACTATCCGTGAGTTTAAGGAGATACTGTTTGATGAATATAATGGTATCGCAAAAATAACCATTAATCGTCCACAGTATCGTAATGCGTTTACACCAAAGACAACATGGGAATTGAGCCAGGCGTTCAGTATGTGCCGCGAGATGCAGAACATCAATGTGGTGCTGTTGACTGGTGCCATGAGTGAGGTGCCAGAGGGAAAGACTCTGGCCGACGTCAAGCATGCCTTCTGTTCAGGAGGCGACATGCATGTGAAAGGTCGTGGGGGATATGTCGATGAAGAGGGCGTGCCCAGGCTGAGCGTGCTCGATGTGCAGATGCAGATACGTAGACTGCCGAAGCCGGTGATAGCGATGGTGAATGGCTATGCTATCGGAGGTGGTCATGTGCTGCACTTGGTATGTGACCTTACTATAGCCTCTGAGAATGCCATCTTTGGACAGACAGGCCCGAAGGTGGGCAGCTTCGATGCAGGTTTCGGCTCTTCGTATCTGGCAAGAATCGTAGGGCAGAAGAAGGCCCGTGAGATATGGTTCCTGTGCAGACAGTATTCTGCCAAAGAGGCCGAAGAGATGGGAATGGTGAACAAGGTAGTCCCTATCGAGCGTCTCGAAGATGAGTGTGTGGAGTGGGCTGAAATAATGATGGAGCGCTCCCCGCTTGCACTTAGGATGATTAAGGCCGGACTGAATGCCGAGCTTGACGGACAGGCTGGTATACAGGAACTGGCGGGAGACTGCACTATGCTGTACTACTTCCTTGATGAGGCTCAGGAGGGTGGAAAGGCATTTCTCGAAAAGCGGAAACCAGACTTTAAGAAATATCCAAAACTGCCGTGATGTCTGACCGATATACCTTTTGCATAGAAAAGAAGACACTGCATTTTAAGGTGCCTGCTAAGACTTCGAGGGGAGAGTATACTACAAGGAAGATATGTTTGATATATCTGTCGGATGGCGAGAGAACGGGTGTGGGAGAGTGTGCCCCACTTCCTGATCTCAGCTGCGACGCAATGTCGGATGAGAAATATGAGTCTCTGCTCAATGCGCATTGTGGCAATTTCTGCCTGACTGGTGAGATAGACTATGATGGCATGAGGGATTATCCATCGATGCTGTTCGGACTGGAGACAGCAGTGCTCGATATAAGAGGTAAGAAAGTTGATGGAAGAACCCTGCTTTTTGACACAGCTTTCAGTCGTGGTGAAGTTGGTATCCCTATCAATGGTCTTGTTTGGATGGGTAACTATGAGGAGATGCTCCAGCGTATTGAAGAGAAACTTGAAAAAGGTTTCCGTTGTGTCAAACTGAAGATAGGTGCCATAGACTTCGAGAAGGAGTTGGATCTCGTGAAACGTATCAGAGACAGGTTCTCCTTCCATGAGGTAGAACTGAGACTGGATGCCAACGGAGCATTCAAATATGAAGAGGCTTTGTATAAGCTTGAGTTACTTTCACAGTATGCCATCCACAGTATCGAACAGCCGATAAGGGCTGGTCAGTGGGCATATATGGCAGAACTATGCAGAGAGTCACCATTGCCTATTGCTTTGGATGAAGAGCTGATAGGTGTGAATGATCCTGAGACAAAGCGCCTGATGCTGAATATCATAAAGCCAAGGTATATAATCCTGAAGCCATCGTTGCATGGAGGTATGTCAGGCTGCAGGGAGTGGATCGACTTAGCCAGAGATATGGGTATTGGTTCGTGGATTACTTCTGCTCTTGAGAGCAACATTGGACTTAATGCTATAGCGCAGTTCGCTTCGAGTGTGTATGGTGACAAAATCGTAATGCCGCAGGGATTAGGAACAGGACAGCTGTTCGAGGATAATATCCCAATGGGTTTGGAAATTATTGGCGATCGCCTGAGACTGACATGTCGGCAATAGAAAAATCTGTTACTGTTGATGATTTCATGGAGGAATGGACTAATGACAGTCCGTATGTCCATGTTAAGACAAGCGGTAGCACAGGCGAACCGAAAGCGATTCTCGTGGAGAAACGCAGAATGCTCGCTTCTGCCAAAATCACTTGTGACTTTTTGGGATTACGTGAGGGGAATACCGCACTATTGTGTATGCCTCTGGAGTATATTGCAGGAAAGATGATGGTTGTAAGGTCTATTGAGCGAAGGATGAAGCTGATAAGTGTAGTGCCTTCTGGTCATCCTTTGTCTTCGATGCAACTTCCTCTTTACCCCAGTGTGGATTTTGCAGCGATGGTACCACTACAGGTGTATAATTCGTTGCAAGTACCTGAGGAGCGTGATAGGCTGATGAGGATAAGACACCTGATTATCGGTGGAGGTGCGGTAGATGATGCAATGGCTGCGGAACTAAAGTCTTTTCCTAATGCAGTGTGGAGCACTTACGGTATGACAGAGACACTTTCGCATATAGCGTTGAGAAGGTTGAGTGGAAAGGATGCTTCGGATTGGTATTCTCCATTTGAGTCAGTAAATATCAGTCTTACGAATGATGGCTGTCTGGTAATTGAGGCTCCTGAGGTTTGTGAAGGTAGGCTGGTGACTAATGATATAGCGGAAATTAGAGAGGCGGCACTGACAGGTAGTAGCCCATGTGTCAATTTCAGGATATTGGGTAGAAAGGACAATACCATCTGTTCTGGAGGGATTAAGATTCAGGCGGAAGAAGTGGAAAGAATTTTAAAACCATATCTTGACGAACCCTACCTTGTCACAAGGAGAAAAGACCCGAAATTCGGAGAGATTGTCGTATTGTTGACAGAAGGTTCAGTTGATAAAGCACGTGAGGCATGTGAGAGAGTCCTTCCTAAGCTGCATCATCCGAGGGATTACGTACGAGTGGATAAGATTCCGCTCACAGCTACTGGCAAGCCTGCCAGGAAAGAGGCCGAGAAATTAGCTCTTTAAAGTATCAGAAAAATAGAGGTGCAGCTGCTCTCGCGAGTGGCTGCACCTGATTAGTTAGTAATATGATTAGGTCAAATATAAGCAGATTGGATTGTGGGATTAACACTCCCGATAGAAATCGAGAGCCTCATATATGTCTTGCTTTGAGGCTGTTTGATTTATTCTTATCTCACCTATACCTGCGAGTAGGGTGAAGTTGATGATACCGGCAATGTTCTTCTTGTCGTGAGTCATCAGTTCTAATAGGGTGGGGTAGTCATCGCAGGTAATGGTCATCTTGCCATAGTGCTCCTTTATGAAATTTACAGTCTGATGCATCTTGTCCGTAGGGAAACCCGTCTTGATGCACGAGAGATAAAGTTCGCTGATAAGACCGAAAGCGACGAAGTAGCCGTGAAGCAAGGGGATGAAATGATTTGACTCTATTGTGCTGAGAGCGAACGACTCGAAGGCATGACCTACGGTATGCCCGAGGTTAAGGGCCTTACGGATACCTTGTTCTGTGGGGTCTTCTGTTACGATACGCTGTTTTACGTCAACACTGTCTGCCAGCATTTTCTGGAGTTGTCCGAAGTCAGGCTGCTCAATGTCGAAATTCATAAGCTCAGCCCACGTCTCTGAATTGGATATCAGTCCGTGTTTCAGCATCTCTGCATATCCGGAAAGAATGTTTTCTCTGTCGAGGGTTCTAAGGAAAGGAGTATGCAGTATGACGCTTGCTGCATTATTGAATACGCCAATCTCGTTCTTCAGCCCTCTGAAGTTGATGCCCGTCTTACCGCCTACAGATGCATCCACCATTGCCAGCAGTGTAGTGGGGATGTTGATATAGTTGATGCCGCGTTTGAAGGTTGAGGCTGCGAATCCCCCCAAGTCGGTAACCATTCCTCCACCTATATTTATTAATAAAGAGTGGCGGGTGGCACCTCCTGCTCCCAACTCTTCCCATACGTGGGTTAGAGAGTCGAGGTTCTTGTTGGTGTCGGAAGCACCTATTACAATAGTATTGGCATCCTGAAGAAAAGGATAGTCAGCCACAAGAGGCAGGCAGAGCTTCTCTGTATTCTCATCTGTGAGAACAAAAACCTTATCGCGCTCGCATTCGCTTACTGCTTCTGCCAATGTCTGCTCCAGACTGTCGGCTATCAATACCTTCTGTATATTCATCTTTTGACGGTAGTATTTTAATAACTGAATGCAAAGGTAGCTCAATTTTTTATAAATCGGGTGGATAAAATCAATTAATTGTATAAAATACCATCATTTTTTTTAAATCCATTAAACTTTTTGCATATTAAAACGTCAAAGAGGCAAAAAATCATAAAAAGTAATAATGAGAAGACTATTCATTTCGCTTGTCGTATCAATGACAACGGTTGTGGCACTTGCCCAAGGAACCATCACTGGAACTGTGATAGAGCAGGATACTAAGGAAGCAGTAATCCAAGCCACAGCAGCAGTATTAAAGGGTGAAAAGATTGTAGCAAACGCAGTGACAAACACCAATGGCGCATTTTCCATCAAAGTACCGAGTGACGGTTCTTATGATCTGAGAATCACCTATGTGGGTTTCAAAACCTATACCAAGAAGGTAAAGATAGAGGGAAAGAACGTCCCTTTGGGCACCATTCAGCTTGAGGCTGACGCTATCATGCTGAAGGGAGCCACAGTGACCGGACATGCCGCAAAGGTGGTCCTCAAGGCTGATACTTTTGTGTATAACGCAAGCGCATTCCGTACGCCAGAGGGATCTGTTGTCGAGGAACTGGTAAAGCGTCTGCCGGGTGCGGAGGTCAGCGATGACGGTACTATTAAGATGAATGGTAAGGAAGTAAAGAAGATACTTGTAGATGGTAAGGAGTTCATGACAGGTGATACGAAAACAGCCCTAAAGAACCTGCCGACAAACATTATTGACCGTATCAAGGCCTACGACAAGCAGAGCGACTTGGCTCGTGTATCCGGCATCGAAGACGGCGAGGAGGAGACAGTGCTCGACTTCGGCATCAAGCAGGGCATGAACAAGGGTATTATGGCAAATGCCGACCTTGCTGTAGGAACAAAGCACAGATATGCAGGCCGAATCTTCGGTGGAGTGATGAAGAACGACCTGAAGATGTTCCTTATGACAAATGCCAATAACACTAACGATATGGGCTTCCCCGGTGGTGGAGGCGGCGGCCGCTGGGGCGGAGGCAGACAGGGACTCAATGCCAACAAGATGGTAGGTGTCAACATCAACTACGAGAAGACTGACAAACTGAAGGTCGATGGTAGTGTCAGATGGAACCATTCTGACGGAGATACATATTCAAGAGGTAACAGCACAAACTTCATCAATGATACCACTTCGCAGTATCGCAATAGTCTCAGCCAGAATTTCTCTCGCTCTAACAGCTGGAACGGACAGATGCGACTGGAGTGGCAGCCGGACTCGATGACTAACATCATGTTCCGCCCGAATTTCTCTTATAGCAGCAATGATGGGGCAAACACAAGCAAAAACGCAACATTCGACAGCAATCCGTTTGACTACAGTTCCGACCCGTTGGCAGATATCGTTAAGATTGCCAAAGAGCATGGGATAGTACAGAACTATAGCCTCCAGGACGGTATCAGCTACAGCGACTCGAAAAACCTCAGAGGCATGTTGCAGTTCAACAGACGTCTGAATAATACAGGACGCAATATCACTTTACAATTGAATGCTAACTGGAGTGAGGGCACAAGCAAGTCGATGTCGAACAACTTCTCTGAGCTTTTTCAGGTGATGAACTACCTCGGCACAGGCGACTCTACTTATCAGACTAATCGCTACAGCGTTACTCCTCAGGACAGATGGGGCTACAGTGCAAGGATGACATACAGTGAACCGATTGCACGGCAGATATACTTGCAGTTCAGCTATACATATCAGTACAGTTACACCAAGAGCGACCGTAAGACATACAGCCTGACCGATGTGGACTATTCATCTATCATACCGATATACAGAAACTGGGATGCCTACATGGGAGTGCTCAGACATCCGATTGACAATTACGAGGATACAAACCTGAGCCGATTCTCAGAGTACAAGAACTATACTCATACCGGTGAGGTGATGCTCCGTATCGTGCGCAAGGCCTATAATTTCAATGTGGGATTCCAGGTGGTACCTCAGAAGTCACATTTCATACAGGACTATACCACACGGGTAAACGGACAGACCACACGCCTGAGAGCTGATACTACACGTACCGTCACTAACTTTACTCCTACGCTTGACTTCCGTTGGAAGAAGTCGCAGACAGGTCAGCTGCGCTTCACCTATCGTGGACGTACCCAACAGCCATCGATGAGCGACCTGCTTGAAGTGTATGATGACAGCGACCCACTGCGTATCACCACTGGTAATCCGGGTCTGAAGCCATCGTTCACACAGAACTTCAACCTCTTCTATAATGACTATTTCACCAATCACCAGCGCGCTGTGATGACATTCGTCAATTTCTCAACCACAAGTAACTCTGTAGCCAACAAGACCACATATAGGACCGATGGTAGCGGAGGAACAATCACTCGTCCTGAGAACGTAAACGGCAACTGGAACGGTAATCTCGGATTCATGTTTAATACCGCTATCGACTCTGCCGGATATTTCAACGTCAACACATTTACAAACCTTGGTTATAATCATCGTGTGGGCTTTGTTAGCACAGGCTTGAATCAGGACTCACAGAAGAGTATTACCAACTCGTTGAACATCGGTGAGCGTATGGCAGCAAGCTATCGTAACGACTGGCTGGAAATTGAGCTCAACGGATCGCTTAACTACATGCGAACTCGTAGTGAGCTGCAGACAAACAGCAAACTCGATACTTGGCAGTTCTCTTACGGCGGTATGGTTGGTGTCACAGCCCCATGGGGTACGTCGCTGACAACGAACATGAACATGCAGAGCCGCAGAGGATACAGCGATGCATCGATGAACACTAACGAGCTGATATGGAACGCACAGCTCTCACAGAGCTTCCTGAAAGGAAATGCCCTTACAGTATCGTTGCAACTCTATGACATACTCGGCCAGCAGTCGACAGTCAGTCAGACAATATCTGCTCTTTCAAGCAGTGAGACAGAGTATAATGCCATTACTCGATATGCCATGCTGCACGTGATCTACCGTCTGAACCTCTTTGGAGGCAGAGGAGCCTTCGGAGGCGGTCAGGGTCGTGGAGGCCGAGGCGGATTCGGTGGCGGCGGAGGTCGCAGAGGTGGCTTCGGCGGACCTCGTGGAGGAGGCTTCGGCGGACGAAGGTTCTAAGAGTATATGATAAATGCCCGACTCAAGAATACGTGAGCCGGGCATTTTTATTATGTCTTAAAAACAGCTTACTCTGCTTTCTCTTTTTCAGGATCCTTGAAGTCGGTGATGCCGTTCTCTATTAGAATGTTATACCAAGAGATGAGCTTCTTGATGTGGCTGTTCTGTACCCTGTCACGATCCCATTCAGGAAGAACCTTTGTGAAATACTCGTGAAGCTCCTCAGCAGAAGCCTTCTTCTCGTTGATGCTGCACTTCTTTCCCTCTTCCAGATTCTTCATGTTCTCAAGAACGTCCATCAGGGGGATATCTTCTGTCTCTGTGTACATAGCAATGTCATTCAGAGAGGTGATTCTGTCGGTTGCAAAGGCTGGCAGACGGCGATGAGTGGCGTCGAGAGCCTCTACTATAAGGTTGTTCTTTCCTTGTGAAACGAGTTTGTAAAGTCCGGGCTTGCCGGTAATAGCTAAAATTACTTGTTGCATTTCCTTTAATATTATGTTTAATTGTTTGTCTATATCTTTCTCTCCATCATTGATAATCTCAAAATCAGCTCTTCTTCTCACTTCATCCTGAGGTAGCTGACGGCTCATCCATTCCAGCACCTTCTCCCGAGTGATGCCGTCACGCTGCATCACTCTACGTATCCTGACTTCCTCCGGCGCTGTCACTACGATGACCTTGTCCACCAGTCTTGAAGCTCCTGACTCAAAGAGTATCGCACTCTCCATCCATTTTAGTCCTTTCTCCTCGAAATCTCTGAATACAGCAGGATGTACTATTGCGTCGATTGCTTTGGCATTCTCCTCAGAAGTAAGAAGAAACTTTGCAACAACCGCTTTGTTAAGTGAGTCGCCGATATATGTATCTTCCCCGATTAGCTCCGTGAGTCGCTGCCTTATCTCCTTCGACGTCCGTATCAGCCTTTTTGCGGCACTGTCACAGTCGTATACCTTATATCCTCTGGCTTCAAGGTGTTTGCAGACAAAACTCTTACCGCTGCCTATGCCTCCCGTAATTCCTATCTTCATCACTCAATCTGCTCTTCGATGAGATAATCTACCTCGTTAACATTGAGATGCACGCGCGAGATACCTTGCGGATACTTCTTTAAGTATATATTGCATTTCTCAGAAGGATTGTCCGCTATCTCCCTATAGTCAGCCACTACTTGGAAATCTTCTGGCTTCAGCGACCTGTACACATTTACACCTGTGACGAACGAAACGGTCACCTTCATCGGGAAAGTCCTGAGAATCTTGCCTTGGGGCATGTGAATTCCTTCAACGGGTATGCCCTCTATCTTCTCCTCAGTCAGCACATCGGTGAGGAACTCCAGCCTTATATGGTCAGGCACCATCTTTGCACCCTTGATTTTCTCCATCTGGGCATTTACTACCAGAGTGTCGCGGAAGTTGGCATAGTTCAGCCGCTCAGTATATGCCACCGTGATGCTGTCGAGTCTCGCTGGTGAAGCATAGACGTCTACGCTGTCTGGTTGGTACTTCACTCTTGAGATAAAATACAGTTCTTCAGGAATTACTCTTCCCGCCCATCTTACAGGCACCCGCTTCTTGCCACCGTAGTTGTAGAAGAATTCCATCTTGTCGGGTTTGACAGAGATAATCTTAGAACTGCTTGAGAGGTGCTGATATACTACTTTCTGCAGCTCCGAGGCTGAGATGATACCGGTGCCGTTGGGGTGAGCATAGTTTCTGAACAGCACCTTGATATCCTTCAGCATATCACCAAACATATAGGTGGCTATCGTGATGCCCTTGTCGCGAATTGTCATGCGTATCGTGTCGGTCTCTTCTGATGTGAGTACGACATTTTTCGGCATACCAGTAATGCTTATGGGAATGGAGAACTCTCGTTCATACGTCTCATTGAGAGTCAGTGATAGCCAGAAGACTCCCGACAAGGCGATGAAGAATAAGAAGATAAGGAACTCCTTGTTTGCTCTGCTGAACAGGAAATCCCTTAGAAATCTCCAGAAGCCACCCATAGTAAGATGATTATTTCTGCAGTGTTGTGCTGTTGATATCCTTGAATACTGAAGTCTTTTCTACAGTAACGACAACATCACGTGCAATCTTCACGTCGACGGTGTTCTTTGCCAGGTCGATGCTCTTTACTACTCCGTGTATACCACCGCCGGTTACAACTTCTGTGCCTTCGGTGAGTTCGTTCTGGAATTTCTGTATCTCCTTCTGTTTTTTCTGCTGAGGCTTGATCATGAAGAACCACATGATGGCAAAGATGGCCACCATCATGATAATCATACTCATACCGCCTCCCTGTGCTGCCTGTGCAGCTAATAAAATGCTTGTCATATCTTTAAAATTTCAATTATTCTTCGTCTTTCTTTATTCTCTTTCTCCCTGAAGCCTTTACTGCCTTAACAGCCTTCACTGGTGGAGTCTTGGGCGCTTTTGGCTTCACAGGCTTGTCTTCGATGAATTTTGCCAGTTTGCCTGTGGCAATAAGATGGCGGGCGATACCGTCGAGCATCCCGTTGATATAACCGCCGCTCTTCTCTGTGGAATAGAGCTTTGCAATGTCGACAAACTCGTTGATGGTCACGCTGATGGGGATATTGGGGAAGGTGACCATCTCTGCAATGGCTATCTGCATGATGACAACATCCATATATGCCAGTCGGGAGAAGTCCCAGTTGCGTGAGGCTTCACCCATGAATCTCTGATATTCGTTGGCATTGAGGATGGCAGCACGGAACAGTTTTCTTGCGTAATCCTGCTCGTCGTCGCTGTCCCACTCGGGCAACAACTCCTGGCGAGGACCGTTCTGCTCGTCAAAACGCTTGATGGTCTTCAGCACGAAGGTGTCTACGATCTCTTTGTCATCGTTCCAGTAGAGGCTGATTTCCTCCAGCACGGCATCAAGCTCGTCGTTGTTCTGGAGATATGTCTTGTATAGCTTGCGCCACAACTCGCGGTCTGCATCGTAGTTGTCTTCTGCAGCCGCCATATATTCCTTATATATATCACTGTTCTCGATTATCTCCAGTGTCTTGCCCACAAACTCCTGGTCGTCATTCCATGTGCGCTTCTGGGTGCTGATGAAATCCAATAGCTGCTTGTTCTCTTCAAGCTGTATTGCGAATCTGTTGAGTACGAACTTCTGTGAAGGTTTCTCAAGCCCCTCTCGGTCGGCACGGGTGGTTAATACTTCGTTGCGGCGACGCGCTTCTTTCGTTATTGCCACAATGAGTGCCAGCAGGTAGTTGTAGAGGTCATAGGCCTTAGACAGACTGAAGAAAAGCTCCTTCTCTGCCGAGTCGATGTTCTTGTTACCGTTTTGATAGTACGCATAGGTTAACTGAACAATCTTGGTTCTGATAATTTCTCTGTTAATCATCTCACTTGATGTTTTTTTAGTTTGACTTCCAAATTTACGTTGCAAAATTAGTAAAAATCCATCGATGTAGCAAGAAAAAACAAGAAAAATAAGTTAAAAACGAATATTTTCATTTCTTATTTGCCCATTATCAATAATTTTTTGTACCTTTGCACCCGCTTTTTCCGAAAGCACAACGAAAAACTCGTGTGATGGTGAATTAAGCATTAATGTATTATTAACAACTTAATTTTAGAGTAACACAATGAAAGAAATCAGTGTTAAAGGTCAGAAGCGCACCGCTACAGGAAAGAAGGCTTCAAAGCAGCTCCGTAAGGAGGGTATGGTTCCATGCAACATTTATGGTGAGAAGAGAGGTGAGAATGGTCTCCCTGAGGCATTTGCTTTCTGCGCTTCTTTTTCAGAGCTCCGTAAGGCTGTCTACACTCCAGATGTGTATGTAGTAAATCTGAACATCGACGGTGAAGAGCACAAGGCTGTTATCAAGGAACTCCAGTTCCACCCGACAACAGACGCTCTTATCCATGCCGACTTCTACGAGGTTAACGATACAAAGCCAATCACTATTGGTATTCCTGTTAAGCTCAACGGTCTTGCTCAGGGTGTTCGTGATGGTGGTAAGCTCAACCTTTCAATCCGTAAGATTGATGTAACAGCTCCTTACAAGCAGATTCCTGAGATCCTGAATATCGACGTTACCAACCTTCAGCTGGGTAAGGCTATCAAGGTAGGTGCCCTGAGCTTCGAGGGTCTGGAGATTGCTACTTCTCCTGAGGTTGTAGTTTGCTCTGTTAAGGCTACACGTGCTTCACGTTCAGCTGCAGCAGCTGCTGATGCTCAGGCTTAATTCAATGGAATTAGGATTTAGGAGAAGCTGATGGACAAGTACTTGATTGTAGGTCTGGGGAATGTCGGTTCAGAATACGACCTTACCCGCCACAATACAGGATTCATGGTATTGGACGCTTTCGCGAAGGCGTCCAATATTTCTTTTGAAGACAGGCGCTATGGCTTTGTGGGTGAGACCTCGCTCAAGGGGCGAAAGGTGTTGCTGCTGAAGCCGTCTACATTTATGAACCTCAGTGGCAATGCCGTACGCTACTGGCTGAACCACGAGAACATAGATCAGAGCCGTCTGCTGGTCATCAGCGACGATGTGGCATTGCCCTTGGGTGATTTCCGCCTTAAGTCCAGTGGCTCTAACGGAGGGCATAATGGCTTGGGGCATATCCAGCAGCTCATCGGACAGAACTATGCCCGCCTGCGTATGGGTATAGGCAACGACTTCCCTCGGGGTATGCAGGTCGACTGGGTGCTAGGCAGGTACAGTGATGAGGAGCTGAAGGAACTTCAGCCGTCTATCGACATCGCTGTAGATATCATCAAGAGTTTTGTTCTGGCAGGCATCGATATCACGATGAACCAGTATAACAAGCTTGGAAAGAGAGCTAAGAAAGTGGAATAAAATTAGGATTTAGCGGTGGCAGAGGTAGCAAGGATTGACAAATGGCTTTGGGCTGCGCGCATCTTCAAGACGCGTTCCATTGCTGCAGATGCATGTAAGAACGGTCGCGTGACCATAGGCGGCGTAAATGTCAAGCCGTCGCACACCGTCAAGGCTGGTGAGACAGTCTCTGTGCGCAAGCCTCCGGTAACTTATTCTTTTAAGATACTCAAGACCATCGAGCAGAGGGTAGGGGCTAAGCTCCTGCCGGAGATATATGAGAACGTCACCCCTCCCGATCAGTACGAGCTGCTCGAGATGAACCGTATCAGTGGATTCGTGAACCGAGCCAGGGGGATGGGGCGTCCTACAAAGAAAGATCGTCGTGCAATGGACGCGTTCGTAGGCCCTTCGCTCGAAGGAACATTCTTCGATGACGACTGGGACATTGACGATGAGGAGGAATGATAAGAAAAGAATAGATTATGATTGTACAAGGATTATTAATCATTTTAGGTATAGTCCTCGTTATATGGGGTGCCGACCGTCTTACTGAGGGAGCATCGGGCATTGCCAGGGGATTTCATATACCTGAGATTATCATCGGCCTGACGATAGTGGCTGCGGGCACGTCTGCTCCCGAACTGTTCGTCAGCCTTGTGTCTGCCCTTAAGCAGACACCCGACCTCGCTGTGGGTAACATCATTGGTTCTAACATCTTCAACACGATGCTCATCGTGGGCTGTTCTGCAGCAGTGGCACCGATGGCCATCAGTCCGTCGACGGTGAAGAAGGACATTCCATTCGCCGTAGCTGCCTCGATGCTGCTCTTCATCTTGTGTTTTGACGATATGGACTCACCCCACCTCTGGGGCAATGAACTGAGCCGCAGCGACGGGTGCGTGATGCTGCTCGGCTTTGCTTCGTTCATGATCTACACATTCATGGAGGCCCGGAAGTCGGGACAGATACAGAAGAAGGAGGAGTATCTCGGTGAGACGGTACAGAAGGAGCCAGCCGACTACGGCCGTATCTGGCGCAATGTAGGATGGATGATTGTCGGACTCGCCTGCCTGATCTATGGCAGTAATATATTCGTTGACGGAGCCACTTACATCGCCAACCGTTTCGGGGTTCGGCAGAGTGTCATCGGTCTTACCATCGTGGCTGGAGGCACATCGCTTCCTGAACTCGCCACTAGTGTCGTTGCAGCCTATAAGGGCAAGGCGTCGCTGGCCATTGGCAATGCCATCGGCTCAAATGTCTTCAACATCCTGATGATACTTGGCATTACGGCAACTGTGTGTCCTATGCGAATCATGGGTATCACGATAATCGACCTTACTATGATGCTCGTCAGCATCGGTCTGCTCTGGATCTTCGCTTATACGAAGTATTTCGTATCGCGCAGTGAGGGCATACTGCTGATACTTGGTTTCTTGGTATATATGTGCTGGCTCTTCTATCTACTTTAAGAATAATGACTATGGCAGAAAACAGGGAACAGGAGGGCTTGCAGGCCCTCGGTAAGAAAACAGAATATCGTCAGGACTATGCGCCTGAGGTGTTGGAGACGTTTGTCAACAAGCATCCCGACAATGACTATTGGGTGCAGTTCAACTGTCCTGAGTTCACGTCGCTCTGTCCCATCACCGGTCAGCCCGACTTTGCTGAGATAAAGATTGCCTATATCCCTGCGGAGCGCATGGTGGAGAGTAAGAGCCTTAAGCTCTACCTCTTCTCATTCCGCAATCATGGTGACTTCCACGAAGACTGTGTCAACAAGATCATGAAGGATCTGGTGCGGCTGATGTCGCCCAAGTACATCGAGGTGATAGGTATCTTCACACCTCGCGGTGGAATCTCCATCTACCCCTATGCCAACTACGGTAAGCCCGGCACCAAGTATGAACAGCTCGCCGAGCGCCGCCTTATGGAGCATCAGATAATCTGATCAGATATAAATCAGCTCACTCATGATCATATCGCTGACGAAGAGTCCCTTACGGGTCAGTGCGAGATGATCAGAAGCTGACAGTTGCAACAGTCCGTCGCTGATGAAGCGGCGGGCGTTTTTTATGGCATAATCCCTGTATTTTGGCTGTAATGCCCTTAGGTCGAGCCCCTCACGAGTGCGCAAGGCTACTGTAACGAGGTCGTTGTATCGGGTATCGTCATCGATGGTCTCGCTCTCAAAGAGCCTCTTGCCTTCCGTCATTGCGTCGATGTATTTCCTGATGTCAGAGACGTTCCAGCTTCGCGTATTGCCGTCGTAGGAGTGGGCTGCAGCCCCGATGCCGATATATGGAGTCCCGTCCCAGTAGCTTGAGTTATGGCGCGACCGATAGCCCTTACGTGCGAAGTTGGATATCTCATAGTGCTCATAACCGGCAGCCTCCAGACGGTCTGTCAGCGTCTCGTACATCGCCAGCTCCAGTTCCTCGGAGGTGAGCGAAGTGTCGTGCGAGCTACTTGATGACTCTTGCTGGGTGCGAGAATACATATTATACAGTGGTGTTCCTTCCTCTACCATCAGGCAATAAGCCGATAGATGTTCGACGTTGAGTGCGAGAGCCGATGATATATCGTGCTGCCAGTCGTCGAGGCTCTCTTCCGGAAATCCATACATCAGGTCGACGCTTATATTCCTGATTCCGGCGTCCCTCAGCAGCCTTACAGCCTCGCTCACCTGACTGGCACTATGTCTGCGGTGCAGGAATCGCAGCCTTTCGTCGTCGAAGGTCTGTGCCCCCATGCTCACCCTGTTTACAGGAAGCGTGCTCAGTCCCCTTACGAAATACTCCGTGACGTCATCAGGATTCACCTCAATAGTTACCTCAGCATCCTCAGCCACATTATTATATATATATACAGCATCGAGAATCTGTCTTAATTGTCCAATCGTCAGTTGTGACGGTGTCCCCCCTCCAATATAAATAGTGTTTATCAGGTATTCTCCTTTCTCCTTCCTCCTTCCTCCTTCCTCGAAGGCCTTTTCTCCTTCCTCGAAGACCCTTCCTCTTTCCTCGAAGGCCCTTTTCTCCAATTCCCTGCATACCGCCTCCACGTACTCCTGCCTCAGCTTCAAAGCTGTAGTAGAGTAGAATCCGCAATATATGCATCTGCTCCTGCAAAAGGGTATATGTATGTAAATTCCTGCCATAATGGATACAAAATTACTAATTTAGTTTAATATTTTAAAAAAATGTTTGGTGTTTTATCAAAAAATAACTAATTTAGCAACCCGAATTTGATATTTAACTTAAAACCGACAGATATGAAGATCTATCAAACAAACGAAATCAAGAACATCGCGCTCATCGGCAGTGCGGGTAGCGGCAAGACCACTCTTGCCGAAAGTCTGCTCTTCGGAGCTGGTATTATCAAGCGTCGTGGCTCTGTAGAGCAGAAAAACACCGTCAGCGACTACTTCCCAGTAGAGCAGGAGTACGGTTACTCTGTATTCTCTACAGTATTCCATGTAGAGTGGAACAACAAGAAACTGAACATCATCGACTGTCCTGGATCAGACGACTTCGTAGGTGGTGCCATCACCGCCCTGAACGTTACCGATCAGGCTGTCATCCTCGTCAACGGCCAGTATGGTCCCGAGGTTGGCACGATGAATGCTTTCCGCAACACGGAGAAGTTCCAGAAGCCTGTTATCTTCCTTGTAAACCAGCTCGACCGTGATAACTGCGACTACGACCAGATTCTGAGTCAGCTGAAGGAGACCTACGGTCCGAAGTGCGTGCCCGTTCAGTATCCTATAGCAACAGGTGCCGGCTTCAATGCCGTTATCGACGTGCTCCTGATGAAGAAGTACTCTTGGAAGCCCGAGGGCGGCGCTCCTATCATCGAGGACATCCCAGCCGACCAGCTTGAGAAGGCTAAGGAGATGAAGGCTGCTCTCGTAGAGGCTGCTGCTGCTAATGACGACACGCTGATGGAGAAGTTCTTCGAGAGCGAGGACCTCACTGAGGACGAGATGCGCGAGGGTATCCGCAAGGGTCTCGTTACGCGTTCCATCTTCCCAGTGTTCTGCGTATGTGCAGGCAAGGACATGGGTGTGCGCCGACTGATGGAGTTCCTCGGCAACGTGGTTCCTTTCGTAAGCGACATGCCAATGGTGAAGAACACTGCCGGCAAGGAGATTGCTGCCGACGTGAATGCTCCCACATCGCTCTATTTCTTCAAGACAGGCGTTGAGCCGCATATCGGCGAGGTGTCTTACTTCAAGGTGATGAGCGGCTCTGTAAAGAGCGGTGACGACCTGACGAATGCCGACAGAGGCTCTAAGGAGCGTATCAGTACTCTCTATGCTTGTGCAGGAGCCAACCGTGTGCAGGTAGATCAGCTCAATGCCGGTGATATCGGCTGTACTGTTAAGCTGAAGGACGTCAAGACCGGTAACACTCTCAACGGCAAGGACTGCGACAATAAGTTCGACTTCATCGTATATCCTAACTCCAAGTATTCTCGTGCCATCAAGGCAGTCAACGAGGCAGAGACTGAGAAGATGATGACCGCCCTGAACAAGATGCGTCAGGAGGATCCCACATGGGTTGTCGAGCAGTCTAAGGAGCTGCGCCAGATTATCGTTCACGGTCAGGGCGAGTTCCACCTGCGTACCCTGAAGTGGCGTATGGAGAACAACGAGAAGATCCAGATTGAGTATATCGAGCCGAAGATTCCGTATCGTGAGACTATCACTAAGATGGCTCGTGCCGACTATCGTCACAAGAAGCAGTCGGGCGGTGCCGGCCAGTTCGGTGAGGTTCACCTGATCCTGGAGCCATATACAGAGGGAATGCCTGATCCTACATCATTCAAGATCAACGGCCAGGAGTTCAAGATGAACATCAAGAGCAAGGAAGAGATTGACCTTGAGTGGGGCGGCAAGCTCGTATTCATCAACTCTGTAGTAGGCGGTGCCATCGATACCCGATTCATGCCTGCCATCCTGAAGGGTATCATGGAGCGCATGGAGCAGGGCCCGCTGACAGGTTCTTATGCCCGCGACGTACGCGTTATCGTCTACGACGGTAAGATGCACCCGGTAGACTCCAACGAACTTTCGTTCATGCTCGCTGCACGTAATGCCTTCAGCGCAGCCTTCAAGGAGGCCGGTCCAAAGGTTCTTGAGCCTATCTACGACCTCGAGGTACTCGTGCC
>DGTJ01000047.1:64188-69850 GCA_002393725.1 Prevotella sp. UBA4339
GCCATCATCATGGGTATGGACTCTGAGGCAGGCTATCAGAAGCTCTCTGCCAAGATACCTCTCAAGGAGCTCAGCAGCTATTCTATCGCTCTCAGCTCTCTCACTGGAGGACGTGCATCGTTCAATACCAAGTTTGCAAGCTACGAGCTTGTTCCTAACGACATCCAGCAGGCTCTCATCAAGGAGCACGAGGCTGAGCTCAAGGACGAAGAGTAAGGCGCTCAGGCGCACAAGACTATGCGCTACAGGCGCAAATGGATACAGGGAGCGCAAGGGGATACAACCTTTGCGCCCCCATTTTGTATTGTGGTGGGTACGGCTTGTCTGAGCCGGTCGATATTTCTGTTCGCGTTCCCAACGTTAAAGTTTGTGAAAGTAAACTGCGCTTGTGTCTGAATCTAGTATTTTATTAGTACTTTTGTGACTGAAAGTTAAATATAGTTATAGTTTATCCAATTATTAACATTTTAATCAAGAGAAGATGAAAAAAATATTCAACTGGGTGCTCGCTGCCACCCTCGTATGCAGTCCTGCAGCTTTCACATCGTGTACATCCGGCTCAGAGGATAACCCTGGCCAGGAGCAGGCCAAGAAGAACCGTAAGGAGTTCGTACAGCACACCCGTGCCACTCTGAAAACCCTGGCCGAGAACCTGAACTTCCGTTCATGGGATGAAGCAAACCAGTTTAACACATATCTCAACGAATACGTGCTTAACAACCCAGAGTTCAATCGCTCGGTAATTTTCACATTCATCCAGCAAGCATATCAGAACGTGAAGCCCGTGGAAGCAGGCAGCGAACTGTCTCAGATGGGATACAAGATGTACGGCACGGTAGACCTGACCAACTTCAACTATCGCTTCACGATGAACGACGACATGACTGGGTTCGATGTTGAGCCAGCCGATGACTTCGAAGTGCTTCTCAGCGGATGGAGTCCTTTGACTCAGAAGATAGAGAAGGACATCTACAAGATTGTGATGAAGTCAAGCGGCCCAATCCTTACGAGAGTCATCTCTTCCAGCCGGATGGATGGTATGGCTGTAGTACTGCGCCTCTCTTCCGACTTCCAGTTCGCAGTGTCAAACAAGGTTGCAGGCACATGGATCGACAACTACACCGGTACTCTCCACTATTCAAGAGCTGAAGGAGCCACAGATGCCAGCAAGGGATACGATGCCAGCGCAACTATCAATTCTCACATACCAGCTGCCGGAGGCAAGCCTGCCGATGATACTCAGCTGTACTTCGCAATATCAAGTGACCGCGTGAACGGTCATGCCACCAGCAAGTTCAGCTATGTACAGAACGACCGCAAGCTCATCGAGCTAAGCATGAAGGAGAGCGGCAACGACATAGTCAATCTCAGCAACATCGACCTGAAGGATTTCACTCAAGCCGCATCTATCTTCGACGTGATCGCAGCCATCCTCAGCACTCGCAGCATCGACGAGGCAAGCCTGACACTGCTCGACGACCTCACAACCAACTTCAGCATCAGCAACATCGCACAGGCCATCATGGTGCAGCACAAGAGCAAAGAGGCTCGCCGCAACTATGCCGACCAGCAGACCATCGACCAGTACACTCAGCAGCTCAACCAGCTCATGTCGGCTAAGATTACATGCAAGGGCCTGGGTCAGGAGATTCCTATGAGACTGGTGACCGAGAAGTTCGGTGTGGACTACGTGACGATGCCTGCCTTCAACTTCTCCGATGAGAACGGCTACGTAAGCCTCGTTGACCTGCTCGACGCGGAGTCTATGAAGTATGCCATCAATATCGTGGACCACTCAGCAGAGCCTTTGCAGCAGAGTGTCATCGTGGCTCGCCAGCTTCTACAGTTTTTGCAGAGCGTGTATTCGGCACCCTTCAGCATCGAAGAGTAGCCTGCTGCTAAGTAATAGTAATATGTTTCGGAAGCGCTTGGAGCTTCCGAAACATTTTTATATTAAGGTGTTTCCTCCTTTTTTTTACGTGAAGTTGAAGTCCGTCTCGTAGTGATCGAAGGCGATGCCGTCTGTGGGTCCGAACTTGGCGAGGATATTCAGGATGTCTTGCTGCTGACTGGGCGAGAGCTTGTTCTCACCGTGATGGTATCGGTAGTAAGGACCGTTGCCGCTGCTGAAGTAGTTCTTCACGCATCGGCGTGCCTCAGCCTGCTGATGGTGGGGCACGTTCTTGTAGATGCCCTTGAAGCCCCATGCCTTCTGCACCAGCTTGTTGTCGCAGAATAGCTGGCACTCGCCGCTCTCCCAGGCCGTAGGATAGACGGCCGGCCCGCCAAGACGCTTTATCGTCTGCACCAGCCTTGCCTGGTAGTGCAGACAGTTTTCGCGATGCTGACAGTTGTCATTAAAGCAAAGTTCAAATCCCATAGGGATATTTTTCGGTTCAAGTATCTTTTCCATAAGACCTAACATTGATTATTTGTAATTATTTTATTTTCAGCTGGTAATGCTCTCAAATTGTGCCTCTCAGACCTAACAAAGAGGTAACAAAGACCTAACATGAGACCTAACATAAGACCTAACATCCCAGTCATGCTGCATTCAGTGGTATCACCTTATAGAATGACACGTTGCTGCGGTCTGTCGATTCAAATCCGAGTGCAGTCATAGCATTTCCTACGCGCACCTTATTACCGTGATTTATTTCAACCGAGGGATATGACTTCTGAATATAGTTCAGCAGCATCTTTGAGTTCATCATCTTGCCGGCTTCACCCTCCTTTGGCTTGCGGAAGCAGATTTCTACCATCTCTGCTATGTCCTTCTGTTCCAGATAGTTCTGGTTCAGCTGCTGGATGCGGGCCACCTCATCGTTCGAGAACCAATATGGCGTCTTGGCCACCTTCAGTTCATAGATTACCTGTGCATAGAGCTGCTCATAGCATATCTCACCGGAATTGTCGATGTACTGTCCGTCAGGAATCGTCAGGCAGATGTATCTGCGGCTGCCTGTTGCGTCAGTCAGCGGATGAGGATTGTTGGTAGTAGCCACAAACGATGCAAATCGGGGCCGGTCTTCCTGCGATGCCCCATAGATGGGCCTGCCGTTCACCTTGCTCTTCGAGAGTGTCTGCTTCAGCGCAGCGTGCTGGCTGGGACGGATGGCATCGAGCTCATCGAGGTTTACCAGCAGATTGTTCGTCAGCGCCATCTCCTTGTCAAACTTGTTAGAGAGGTTGAGGTGGTCGAGATAATACTCTCGCAGCTGCATTGGCAGCAGGCGATGGAAGAATGTAGTCTTGCCGCATCCCTGAGCCCCAATCAACGTAGGCACGCACTCATTGCCGTGAAGGGTGTCCATCTGCAGCCAGTGGGCCACGGCCGAGCGCAGCCATGTGGCAAGATAGCCCTGCTGCTCGGAGGTGATGCCGGGCAGGCGGCTGAAGAGCTGGCCGATGTGGTTCTGTCCGTCCCAGCGGGGCAGGCCGTTCAGGTAGTCGCCGATAGGATTATGTTCGGCTACATCTTCAGAGTGTACGAACTCCTGTATCTCCGTCTTCGGACTGCCTTTTTCGCACACCTGCTCCTTCTTGGCCCTGCGGATGATGCTGTTCAGGGCCTCCTGGGTCAGAGGCCGCCAGGACTGCGAGGTGACCGGCGGCTGCTCGTCAGCGGAATCGTCAGACTTGATTGCAAATTCCACCTTCCCGTTGAGCACATTGCGACGGAAACAGTAGTTTTCATTGAGAAACTGCTCTACAGCGAGTGTAGTTTCAAGGGCAGCATTGGCAGCGCCCCCATTGATAAATGGTTTCATACTCATAGATATAATAATTTTAGAAATTAAATATTGTCCTTGATGTTAAATCATTGATGGACGATGCGCTTTTCACAGCGTTCTCCTTTCAAAGTGCAAAGATACAAAAAAATAAAGCGGTTTGCAAATTTTCTGCGAAAAAAAGCATTATTTTCTGCAAATGTTAAATGAAATCTGATTTTTTAGTAAGGAGTCGTGCTGAGATGTTAGGTCTTATGTTAGGTCTCATGTTAGGTCTGTGTTACCTCTATGTTAGGTCTTGGAAGAGGCAGAATCCCTCGAAACCCCTTTGTACAGGGACTTTTGCGAAAATCAATGTTAGGTCTTGCGATAAGTGCCACTTATTCTACGAAATTTGGCATTTATTTGTAGATACATTTATTTGTAGATACTTGGCACTTACATGTAGATACTTGGCACTTATTAATGTTTACTTGGCACTTATTAATGTTTACTTGGCACTTATTAATGTTTACTTGGCACTTATTGGTCAATAAGTGGCATCTATCTGATGCGGATGTGCTTTGCCCGTAGGCGGAGATTATTCCCATTAAGGGGAGCGTTGCAGTCCCATGCTGGGACTGCGATGTTCCCAACGTGGGACTGTGGCAGTCCCAACGTGGGACTATTGTTCGAGCCTTACTGTCGGGCACGTTGCTTTAGTCGGTGGGACTGTCCTGACCCCTTATGCTCCTTTTTTTAGATGTCAATAATTCTGTTTAGGTCTTTTTGGTAACTTACGTTAAAGCGAGTATGCTCTCGTGCGTCGGCTTGATCGTAGGTGGCATCTTGGTAAATAATAATGGTGTAATCGCCATCAGCGAGGGGACCGACTTCACAATAAAGGTCGTAAGGGCAGATGCAGTTGGCAGCATCTGCATTGTATTTTTCTGTTACCTTGATTACATTGCCATCAATAGTTGCGATAATATTGAACCCTCCTGCTTCGCAATTGAACAGGGCATTCTTATGATTGATAGACAAATAACCATCTTTTAGGCCCTTGACTTCGATGGTCTCATTTTCGTCGTAAAGAATTCCTCCTTCATCTCCAACACGTGTAGCAGACTTACAACCGCTATTGGCAAAATTCCTAACCTTAAACAGTTCATTACCCTCATCACTGCTACAAGCACTGAATAATCCGAGCGAAAGCATCACACCTAAACCAAATAGAACTTTTCTCATAATTCTTTTTTAAATCAATAATCTAACTACTAAACCCACAAAGGTTGAAAAACTTGTATGAGAGAATAAATTATTAACAAACTTTAATCGTTGCATATGCACAAGGTAACTTTGTTAGCGGAGATACCATCAAATAAAGGCAAAAAGATACTCACTTGTTAGTTTTTTGTGGAAAATAAAGGCAGATGTGTCATTTATTCCGCGTTTTTCTTTGCACTTTGCTCATTTATCACTAACTTTGCAGGCGATTTTTCAAGTTAACCCCTCGTCGCATCCTCAGAGTAGGGTGGGAGCGGACTTAAAAAAAAGGAGATGACAGGTTACGTTCGTAAGGCGGTTGTCACCGATCGTCCGGTTCTCGGGTAGGACTGGCAAGGTACGCAAGGGATAAGTATAACATTTAATTATTAAGCTATTATGGCAGAAATGAATTTCGGTGGCGTGATGGAAACAGTAGTCACCAGCAAAGAGTTCTCTTTGGAGAAAGCACGTGAAGTATTGAAGAATGAGACCATCGCCGTGATCGGTTATGGCGTTCAGGGTCCTGGTCAGGCATGCAACCTGCGTGACAACGGGTTCAACGTGATCGTAGGTCAGCGTCAGGGCAAGACCTACGACAAGGCAGTGGCCGACGGCTGGGTGCCAGGCGAGACACTGTTCTCTATCGAGGAGGCAGCCCAGAAGGGTACTATCCTCTGCATGCT
>DGTJ01000120.1:0-1796 GCA_002393725.1 Prevotella sp. UBA4339
GGTTCGATGCCACGTCGTTGCCTTCGAGCGACATGATAAACTTATAGTCGAGATGCTCTCCAATGGTCATCTTGCCCTTCTGCCACTCGGGATGAGCCTCGCTGCGGTTGGTCGATGCTGCGTCTACGTACTTGCTCTGCCCGTCGGCAAAGAGGTTCATAAACACGTCGCGGTTCTCCTTTCTCGGTCCCAGGTCGCCTCTGAAGATTGTCATGTTCTTCTTCTCCCTCCATGGCTTCTTGTCGTCTACGAAGAGGAAGTGGCGCACCTTCTCAAGCTTCAGGATGACGGAGTACTCATCGTCAGCCACAAGCGGGCGGTTCTTTACTATTGCGGGCTCTGGGGCTATGTATGGCTTGTCGCCGGAGTCCAGTATCCAGCGCAGGCTCTGGTCAAAGTAGCGGGCATACTCCATAGCATCGAAGTAGTACACCTTCTGTCGGGTGATCGGCTGGTCTTTCAGGCAGACGGCCTTGGCATCCCATTCGGCTCTGTTGGTAAACTTCTCAGGCGTGAGCTTGCAGTAGTAGTTTACCCTGTCGAGGATATAGTCTTTGTCAGGGCGCTTGTCGAGTTTGCCAAGCTCGTGCTCCAGGCGCATCTGAGAGAATATCTTGGGAGTGTATTCTCTAAGGTAGCTCCTGATGAAATACTTCAGGTTGCTGTTCTTTCCGTTGTGTAGCAGATAGTAAATCTTCCTTCTGTTCATAATCTTGGTTGTTTTGTCTGCAAAGTTACGAAAACTTAGTGGAATAACCAAAATAAGTCGCAAAAAGGTTATTGCAATCGACAAAGTTTTAGTGTCGTTTTCTTGCTGATGTGGCAGAAATGTTGTATATTTGCCATCGATTTTGAATTTCAGTGATAAGAGATGAATAGAATATGTATCAAGTGGGTGCTTGCAGCCACCCTTATCTGCAGTTGTCTTACAAGCCTGTCGGCCCAGCCTACGCGCGAGCAGCTGGCCCAGATTCGAGTAGACAAGGAAGGTAACTTCAAGTATTAAAAAGAATATGCCAGCATACGACATCCGTCCGCTACAACTGAGAATACTCTCCATTCTCGAGGCTGTAGACAGAACCTGCAGGGAGCATCAACTGCGTTATTACATCTGGGCAGGCACCATGATTGGTGCTGTGCGCCATAAGGGATTCATACCTTGGGACGACGACCTCGATATCGCTATGCCACGACCTGACTATGACAGGCTGATAGCCCACCAGAAAGAGTGGCTTCCAGAACCTTTCGAGATGGTGTGTGCCGAGAACGATACCGTCTATCCCCTGCCTTTTGCGAAGATTCAGGATGGCAGTACCACCCTTATCGAGCGTATGCATCTGAAGTATCTGGGAGGCATCTATCTCGATGTGTTCCCTATCGACGGGGCACCAGAGGGCTTACTGGCTCAGAAGTGGCACTTTGCACGCTATGAGTATTACAAGCGAGTGCTCTACCTGCTCTTCCGTGACCCATATAAGCACGGACACGGGCCAAGCAGCTGGATACCACTGCTGTGCAGGAGGATATACTCTCTCGATGAGGTTCAGAGGAAGATACGCAGGATTCTCACTAAGTATGACTACGAGAAGAGCAGCCTTGTGGCCGACTATGACGACGGTTCGCGAGGGGTGATGGAGAAGTCGGTGCTGGGAGAGCCTACTCCGTACGAGTTTGAAGGAATGACTGCCTTGGGTGTGGAACATTATGACACCTACCTCTCAAACAAATACGGCGATTATATGACCATCCCGGACGGCAATCACCAACGCCAGCATAATTTCCACTATCTTGACTTG
>DGTJ01000120.1:1887-10751 GCA_002393725.1 Prevotella sp. UBA4339
GGAATGTGGAATGAGAAATGTTCGAGGATGGAGAATTGTGCATTGTGCAGCGTAATTTTGCATTAATCTTGTAATCGTTTGGCTATTTGAAAGATTTTGTATATCTTTGCAGCGTGAATAAATTACTGTACTATATTATACTATCCGGCTGGTATATGTTCTCCCTGTTGCCGATGAGGGTGCATTATATCAATTCCGATATATTGTTCTGGCTGCTTTATGGGGTATTCAGGTATCGAAGGAAGGTGGTATGGAAGAATCTGACAGAATCGTTCCCGGAGAAGAGTGAGGAGGAATTGAGGAAGATAGAACGCGGATTCTACCGCTTCTTCTGTGACTATATGGTGGAGGCTGTCAAGATGATGACCATCAGCAGGGAGGAGATGAAGCGGCGGATGGTGTTCAAAGGGGTGGACCAGCTGGACAAGACCGTAGAGAACGGACAGTCGGTAGTGCTCTATCTGGGTCACTACTGCAACTGGGAGTGGGTGACGTGGCTGCCTCTATGGGTGACACCAAAGGCGCAGTGCGGACAGATATATCACCCGCTGGAGAACAAGGACTTCGACAGGCTCTTCCTGAGGAGCCGTGAGAGGATGGGTTCTCTGTGTATCGCCATGCAGGACACACTGCGCGAGGTGATGAGATACAAGAAGGAGAACCAACCTACCATGATAGGGTATATCTCAGATCAGAAGCCGTTCTGGACAAGCATTCACCACTGGGTGGACTTCCTCAATCATGACACGCCTGTGCTCACTGGTACGGAGCGCATAGCGAGGAAGATGCATCAGGTGGTGTTCTATGTGGATATGCATCGCGTCAGACGAGGATACTACGAGGCAGAATTCAAGCTTATGAGTCTCGAACCGCAGAATCTGAAAGAGTTTGAACTGACGGACATGTACTTCAGCCTGTTGGAAAAGAGCATACGCAGGGCACCGGAGTTCTGGCTGTGGAGCCATGACAGATGGAAGCGCACACGAGAGGAGTTTAATGAGCGCTTTGAGGTGGTCAATGGCAAGGTGATACCTAAGGATACCGAGTTTAATCGTGAGTGCGGGCTGATTAAGTGAGGATGTTGCGAGGAAGGAGGAAGGAGAAATGTTCGTGGAATGTGGAAGGTGGAATGTGGAATGAGAAATGTTCGTGGAATGTGGAAGGTGGAATGTGGAATGAGAAATGTTCAATCTTTAATCTTCAATCTTCAATGTTTCTGGCAGGAGGCGGTTCTGGGTCATTCGGAGCATGTATTGCTGGATGATGGCTTTTAGCTCGAGCTCCATCTGAGATTCTATAGGGGTTTTGCCCTTTAGGTTGTTCTTCATCAGACGGTCGGTGAGACTGTATACTGCCTTGGTGTGAGTACCGTCGAACTGAAGCACATAGCCGTATTTCACATACTGATAGATGCCGTTGAGATAGTTTACTGCCCATGTGTCTTCTGCAGGGGTGTTGAGCACGTCTATGCCGAAGGCGATGTATTCCTTTGAATAGCCGAGCATGCCGAGAATGGTAGGCATGATGTCGATCTGCTGGGCTACCTTGTCGAGAAGAGCAGGTTCTCTTGTAGGGTCATATATAATAATAGGTGAACAGAAACCACCCAGGTCTGACTGGTATTCGGGATGATCGCTCATGTTGGTGTGATCGCTGGTGAGCACGAAGATGGTGTTGTTGAACCAAGGCTGACGTGATGCCTTCTCGAAAAACTTTCCAATAGCCATGTCTGTATAACGGATGCACTTATGGATGGGAAGCCCCTCTTCGGGGTAGTCTTTACTATACTTATCGGGGATGGCGAATGGGTGATGGCTTGATGCTGTGAAGACGGCGGTCATGAACGGCTCCTTCATCTTCGTCATCTCGTCGGCATAATACTGAAGGAACGGCTCGTCCCAGATGGCCCATGTTCCGTCGAAGTCGTCTGTGCCTCGCGATGCCTCATATTCCGTTCGTCCGAAATAATGCTTGAAGCCGGTCTTGTTGGCGAAAGCCTGAAAGCCCATCGAGCCGTTTTGTGCCCCATGGAAGAAGGCCGTCTCATAGCCCTCTGCTGCCAGAATGCCCGCCAGTCCGGTGTAGTCGTTCATCGATGCGGGGGTGAGGAAGAACGGCTCTACGAACATCGGTATGCTCGACAGGATGCTCGGCATGCCGTCGATGCTCTTCCTGCCGTTGCAGTAACTGTGGCTGAAGGTAGTGCTCTTGCTGATGAGGGTATCTACGTAGGGGGTGTAGCCTTTGTATCTGCCGCCTTCAAGGTCTTTGTTCAGGGCTCCGATGTATTCTCTGCCGAAGCTCTCGACGATGAGGATGACGATGTTCTTTTTCGAGGAAGGAGGAAGGAGAAAGGAGGAAGGAGAAATGTTTGAGGATGGAGAATTGTGCATTGAGTTCCGGTGGAGAGGGGTGTAGATTGAATCCAGACGGGAGGTGGAGGAGAAGTAATTGGGGACGATGAAGACGCTCTTGCCGATGGTGCGGATGAGGGAGAAAGGGGTGTTGAGCACCAGGGCAGCATCGGTGGGGCGCTGGGCGTATTGGTTGGCATTGGATACGGTGATGGGACGGACAGCTGTCGTAAAGCCACCGCGCATACCGGCAATGCATAGGGGAACGGAGAGTATCAGGGCTGCGGTAGTGGCGATGTAGTAACGGCGGAGACTGACAGTGGGCTTGGGAGTGATGCTGGGATTGAGAGTAGCGTAGGGCTTTGGAGTGGCGTAGAGTCGCCATAGCAGGAACATGATGACTGCAAACAGGAGGACAAGATACCAGTGGTTGAGAAACTCTGTGCCTATGATGCTCGCAAGGTTGCCCTCGTTGGAGAATTCACCGAATACCGTTGTGGTAGTGCGGCGCATGGTGTATTGGAAATATACGGAGTCGGCAAGGTTGATGGCGAGGGCAAGGCCGTTGACTATGAGGTAGAGCCATTTGCAGAACATGTGGTATCCCTTGCGCTCTTTCTTATGAAAGGGCAGCAGCATCAGCACGATGTAGAGTGCATTGGTGTATATGATGGCAGAGGTGTCGAAAAGGAGTCCGCCTCTGAAGATGTCGGGGGTATAGCTGAAATAACTGGCATTCTCGAGATAATACTCGCATCGTGCTATCTGATATATAATGTATATGAGCAGCAGATTCCATACTGTCGCTGTCACCGTTGTCGTATTTTTATTCTTCCACCACATAATACTGTCTTATCTTTTATCGAGGTCTCTTGATGCTGCCTGGAGTATAGCTTTGCCAATGTTGATGTCGCCGCTGCCTTTAACCTTCTTATGGCTGTTAAGGTCGTAGAAGGTGAATCCGGTGCTGTCTACAGTAGAGAATCCCTCGGTGACGGTATTTATTGCCAGGGGGTATTTGTAGCTCTTGCTGAGCACATCACGACTGAATGTGTATGCATCGTGGTTGAGCATCAGCTGTGCCAGAAGTGTGGCAGGCAGGTCGGTCTGGTTGCAGATGGCTTCTATCCTTCGTGGCTCCTTTACGGCTCCGCCTATCCATATCATCGGGATATGGTTCTTCAGGGGGTGCAGGTCGTCGATCTCTTTGTGGCGGATACCGTGATCTGGGAGGAGTATCACCAGCGTATTCTTCCATACCGGTGACTTCTTAAGCCGTGCGACATAGTTGCCTATGCACTGGTCGAGATAGTAGAAGGCATTGAGCACCTCGTCGTCGAAGTGGTGTATAGGCACGTCCCACGGTTCATGGCTGCTGAGTGTGGAGTATCCTATTAGGTATGGCGACTTCAGCGAGGTCGACATCTGGTAAAGTGTCTCGAAGGTGATATCGTCGCGGACACCCCATTTGGCAGAACTCTGCTTGGAAGCCTCGTAGTCGGCCTTCCATTTCAGATTCTCAAAACCTCCGGCAACGAGATAGCTGCGCATCTTGGTGAAGTTGATGTCGCCGCCATAGAGATAGTGGGTGCTGTAGCCACGCTCGTCTCTGAGGGTCTTGGCGATGCAGGGCAGGTTGCGCGTCTTGGCAGGCATCTTCATCACCGACATCGTGGGGAAGGAGGGATAACCGCTGTAGGTGCATACCGTACCCCTGTCGGTACGCCATGAGTTGGCATAGCAGTTGGTGAAGTAGATACCCTCCTTGGCGAGACTGTTGAGACAGGGGGTGATGTCGTCTCTGCCGCTGATCTCAGTAAACTGTCCCCCGCAGCTCTCCATGAGGATCACGATGATGTTTGGTGTCTGGGTATTCAGAAGGGTGTCGGTATCTATGCTTTCTGTGCTGTAGATGCCGTTAATGATCCTGCGGCACTCTGCATCACTCATGAAGTCATAGCTGGTATTCTTGCTTGCAGTACCCTCCAGCGATGCCAGGAAACTGAATACTGGATTGACAGCCGAGTGGTTCAGGAATTGATTCGGGGAGAAATATACCTGCCCGATGTTGGTAGTTGATTCATCCAGACCACCTCTGATACCTATTATTATTAGTGGTATAAAGATGATATAAAGGATAGTCTCCTTCACCTTCGTAGCGATTCTGCCTGTGCGTTTCTGCCTATCCCGACTTGTACGGAGAGTGTTCATGTATCCGGAGAAGATAAGGAGTGTAATAATGAGGAAAGCAGCTATTCGCCATACGATGTAGGCTGTCGTAACACTTGCTGCTGCCTCATTTGGCGTCTCAAGATATCCCAGACATGATGCGTCGAGCTTGAATCCCCAGAAAGGATAGAGGCTGGCATCAGCCACAAAGGCCAGTGCAAACGCTATTGATATCAGCAGGAAATACACGTAGAGCACGCGCTTGAACCACTTGCCGGAGAGCCATACGCTGACGATGGTCAGCAGGAACGGGAGGATAAAGAAGTATAGTGCCGTAGACAGGTCAAGACTTATACCGTGATACAGTACCTGCCACATGTCTGCTGCTGTAAGCACAGGCGTAGCATCGTGGCATGCGAGCATGAATACCACCTTTGCGATGCAGAATACCAGCACCGTCCATAAATATGTCCTTATCAGAAATCCCAGTCTCTCAGCCATACTTCTATACCTGTTGCATGTCGTGTAGTTTCTTGTAATATCCGTCGAATGAGAGCAATTCGTCATGCGTGCCTCGCTCCACTATCCGTCCGTCATGCAGCACACATATCTCATCGGCATTCTTAATAGTGCTCAGCCGGTGGGCGATAGCCACTGTGGTGCGAGTCTTCATCAGCCGTTCGAGGGCATCCTGCACCAGTCGCTCGCTCTCTGTGTCGAGAGCCGAGGTTGCCTCGTCGAGGATGAGGATGGGCGGGTTCTTCAGTATGGCTCTTGCTATGCTGACACGCTGGCGCTGCCCTCCGCTGAGGCGACCTCCGCGATCGCCTATGTTGGTGTCGAAGCCGGCCTCTGATGCCGTGATGAAGTCGTAGGCATTGGCTATGCGTGCTGCCTCTTCTATCTCTTCCTGTGTGGCATTGTCAACACCGAAGGAGATGTTGTTGCGGAAGGTGTCGTTGAAGAGTATTGCCTCCTGATTGACGTTGCCTATCAGCTTCCGCAGGTCGTGTACTCCGAGGTCTTTCACGTTGATGCCGTCGATGAGCACCTCACCCTCCTGAACATCGTAGTAGCGCGGGATGAGGTCTACGAGTGTCGACTTCCCGCTGCCACTCTGCCCCACCAGGGCTATCGTCTTTCCTTTGGGGATAGTGAGGTTGATATCCTTCAGCACCCACTGGTCGGCATACTTAAAGCTTACGTTACGGAACTCTATCTGGTGGTCGAAGTGGTTGAGCCGCTTAGGTATCGCAGGATCCTTGATGGCATTCTCAGCCATCAGGATCTTGTCTACACGTTCCATTGAGGCCAGTCCCTTGGGGATGTTGTAGCCTGCCTTCGAGAAGTCCTTCAGAGGGTTGATGATAGAATAGAGCATCACCATGTAATAGATGAATATAGGTCCTGAGAGGGTGCCGGCCTTCAGCACGAGTACACCTCCGAACCACAGCACGATGACAATCATCACCGTCCCCAGGAACTCCGACATCGGATGAGCCGACGACTGACGGATGTTCACCCGCATGATATCGTTGCGGTAGGCGGAGTTGATATTGTCGAAGCGTCGGTTCATCTTCTCTTCGGCATTGAAGGCCTTGATGATTCGCAGGCCTCCGAGAGTCTCTTCCACCTGGCTCATCGTGTCGCTCCAGAGTCCCTGAGCCTTGATGGACTGTGCCTTCAGCTTACGTCCTACCCAGCCCATAAACCAGCCCATGACGGGCACGATGACCAGTGTGAACAGTGTCAGCTCCCAGGAGATGAAGAGCAGCACGGCGAAATATCCGATAATCAGGATGGGGTTCTTGAAGAGCATCTCAAGACTCGACATGATGGAGTTCTCTATCTCCTGCACATCACCGCTCATACGGGCAATGATGTCGCCCTTGCGCTCCTCGCTGAAGAATCCTAAGGGCAGGGAGGTGATCTTCTGATATAGCTGGTTGCGGATGTCGCGAACCACACCGGTACGGATGGGCACGATGGTGGCTGATGAGAGGAAGTAGGCTCCTGTCTTGAGGAAAGTGGTGGCGGCAAGGAAGAGTCCGATGACGAGGAGGGTGGTCGTGGCTCCCCAGTCGGCTATCATGCCGTTGACGTAGTAGTTCATGTTGTTCATCAGCACGTCTTGGATGTTGGTCCAGTCCCATGACATAAGTGATGTGGCTGCTTTGCCGTCGCCTGTCTTGAAGATTATCTGCAGGATGGGGATGAGGGCGGCAAAGGAGAAGATGTTTAGTATCACCGACAGGATGTTGAATATCACTGAGGCAATCAGGTATTTCTTGTATGGTGGGACAAAGCGCTTTAGTACGCTGAGGAATTCTTTCATTTCTTAATTATTTCAACGGATTATTTATTTCTACGGATTATTTACCTCTACGGATTATAGGATAATGGGATTTTATTCCTGACGGAATGGATTATATGGATCTCGCTTCGGAGGGGTGGAATGCCTTCTGAAGTCGGGGTTGACAACGGGATATATGCTGTCACGGATGTTCTCGGTAGTGAAGTTTATAACATAGCCAAGTTCACAATTCATCAGTTTGAGATAGGTGAGAAGCTGTTTCTCGAAGAGCTTGCGATAATCAACTACTGACTTAAGTTCAAGGATCAATTTGTCATCGACAATGATGTCAAGACGCAAATTCGGACAGATAAGCTCCCCCTTATAATATACAGGCACCTCTACTTGACTCTTAACTTCAAAACCGTTCAATTTTAGTTCCCTAACCATTGCAGCCTCATAGATACTCTCTAAGAGCCCCGGTCCGAGTTGATTGAATACCTCGTAGATACATCCTATTACCCTATATGTATACTCTCTGTCCATCAGTAATCATTTAAATCCCTCCTTTATGAATAAATCCTTTAAATCCCGTTTCTGCGGATTATCCTTAGAATCCTCTTCTTTGCGGATTATCCTTAAAATCCATTCCGTCAGGAATAAAATCCCCTTATCCTATAATCCGCAGAGGTAAAAACTCACTCCTTGGCTATCTCTCCGAAGAGTGTAGCACTGGTAGATCCTATGATCCTCACTCTGACTGTCTCTCCGATATGATGCCCTTCCTTAGGAAACACCACCATCTTGTTCTGTTCAGTTCGTCCGCAGAGTTGTTCGTGTGAGCGCTTGGAGAATCCCTCCACAAGCACATCAAACTCCTTTCCCTCATCCTTCTTGTTCTGTATTGCCGACATCTCCGTCTGGAGGGCGATAAGCTCATTGAGCCTTCTGATCTTTTCTTCCTCAGGCACATCGTCAGGCAGATGCTTTGAGGCGTATGTGCCCGGACGCTCTGAGTATTTGAACATAAAGGCTGAGTCATAGCCCACCTCTCGCATCAGGTCGAGGCTCATCTGATGATCCTCCTCCGTCTCAGAGTGATATCCGACGAAGATATCCGTAGACAGCCCGCAATCGGGGATGATACGGCGTATTGCGTTCACACGGTCCATATACCACTCGCGGGTATATTTGCGGTTCATGAGCTTCAGTATCTTATCGCTGCCGCTCTGCACAGGCAGGTGGATATGCTTGCACACGTTTGGCATCTCAGCGATTACCTTCAGTGTCTCGTCGCTCATGTCCTTGGGGTGGCTGGTGGTAAAGCGCACTCTCATCGTCGGCACCTCTTCTGCCACTCGTCTGAGAAGTTCTGGGAAGCCAATGTCTTGTGTCCCTGCCTCCCCGTCACCCTTGAAGAGATACGAATTCACGTTCTGTCCAAGCAGTGTAACTTCCTTGTATCCCTTGTCTCTCAGGTCGCGCACCTCTTTTAATATGCTCTCCACGTCACGGCTGCGCTCCCTGCCTCTGGTATAAGGCACGATGCAGTAGTGGCAGAAATTGTTGCAGCCACGCATGATGCTTACGAATCCTCCAATCTTGTGGCCCATGGCGATACGCTGCGGAACCACGTCCTTGTATGTCTCAGTGGTGGAGAGCTGGATATTCATCGCCTTATGCCCCGTCTCTGCCTGAGCGATGAGGTCGGGCAGTGACAGATATGCGTCAGGACCTGCTACAAGGTCTGCATAGTGATTGTCGAGCAGGTCCTGCTGTGCTCTCTCAGCCATACATCCCAGCACTCCTATAATCAGGGGATTCTTATCATTGCCTTGTCTTGCCTTGTCTCCCTGTCTCCGTCTTTTCCTTTCAGCATTGAGTGCCTCCAGCCGGTGGTATATCTTCTGCTCCGCATTGTCTCTCACAGAGCATGTGTTCAGGAATACTGCATCAGCATCGTCAATGACCTCTGTGGTCTCGTAGCCGGCCATCTGCATCACCGATGCTACTACCTCCGAGTCTGCCACATTCATCTGGCAGCCGTA
>DGTJ01000120.1:10871-24326 GCA_002393725.1 Prevotella sp. UBA4339
CCACATTCCTCATTCCACATTCCTCGCATCACCACATTCCACAAATTTGCTGCAAAGTTAGCAAATAATTGCGAATTGTGCATTGTGCATTGTGAATTATTTAGTACTTTTGCAGCCAAATTAGGAAAAAATGACCAAAATAGGAATCTCTAAAGCTGTATTTCTCACAGAATTGCGCGACTATGTGATGATTTTCATCGCTATGATGTCTTACTGTATAGGATGGAACGTCTTCCTGCTTCCTAACAGTATCACGACAGGCGGTGTGCCTGGTGTGTCATCCGTTGTCTTCTGGGGTACCGGAATCCCTGTGCAGTGGACGTATTTCAGCATCAATGCCGTATTGCTTCTGATAGCCCTGAGGATACTCGGCTGGAAATTCTGTGTGAAGACCATCTATGCGGTATTGGTGCTGACGCTGTCTACTACTTATGTCGGTGCCAACTATCATGGTCATCTGCTGCATGACGAGCCTTTCATGGCTTCCATCATAGGCGCTGTGTTCTGCGGTTCTGGAGTGGGACTGGGTCTTGCCTCGAATGGCTCTACAGGAGGAACGGACATCATCGCTGCGATAGTCAACAAGTATCGCGACATCTCTCTGGGCAGGGTGATTCTGATATGCGACGTGATAATCATTTCGAGTTCATACCTTGTACTTAAGAGTTGGGAGAAGGTGATCTACGGCTATGTGGTGCTCTACGTCACTGCATTCTGTATCGACTGGGTGGTCAATTCTATGCGCCGCTCGGTGCAGTTCTTCATTATCTCTGAGAGGTATCATGAGATAGGTCAGCGCATCAATCGCGAGCCTCATCGCGGATGTACCGTCATCGATGCCCAGGGATTCTATTCCGGGCGTGACGTAAAGATACTCTTCGTGCTTGCCAAGCGCCGCCAGAGTGAGCTTATCTTCCGTATCATCAATGAGATAGACCCTCACGCCTTTGTGTCGCAGAGTGCTGTCATAGGTGTATATGGTGAGGGATTTGACAGCTTCAAGGTGCGCACAAAAAAGCCGAAAGCGATACCCGAAGAGAAAGTTTAACCTAAAGATAACATACATTTTGTAGCTTTTCCGTCTTTTCTACGTAACTTTGCAGCCGGAAAGAGACTAAAACAGATGAGAAAAGCGATCATGTACCTGTTGTTGGCACTCGGTATTACGCTTGGAGTGTTGTTTGTAGGTGGAGCCATAGGAGGTTTCATCGTAGGCTTTGTCGATGGGTGGAATGGAGCTAAGAATGGCACGTCAAGTTCTGTTCAATATGGTACAATAGCTGCTGTTGTGATGGTGGTGCTCTGGACGGTTGCCATGCAGTGGACGTTCATTCGCAATCGTTTCGCATCCTACACTTTAGGCCTCATTCCCAAGAACCGCCTTTGGACGGTTACCCTAATGGCTTTCTTTGCATTTGCAGGCATCAATATGCTCGAAATGGTGATTTGTCATCCGCTTGTCGATGGCAATCCGGAGTCGCTGGAGAACTGGCAGTGGATAATGGAGCATCGCTGGTTGACGATAATGTTGCTGATACCTGCAGACATTACCTATATGCTGGTGCTCTATGGAGCCATCTTCCGCGAGATTGTGGAGTGGAAGCCGAATGTCGATCCGAATCTGCTGCCGATATCATTCAGTGTAGTTGTGCTGATACCGATGTTTGTGCTTATCTTTTTTATTGATAGCGATCTTACAAGGTCACTAATACCTTCCTTTATGTCGATTCAGCTGGCCTGCATGATTTACCTGTGTACCCGCAGCATTGTGCCGTTACTCATCGGCAGTACTCTGGCTGATGTGCTGAGTATTGCCTTCTTCGATGCTAATCTTGGTGGCTGGTACTTCATCCCTGCATGCGTCCTGATGTTTGTCGGTGCATGGGGTATATGGAAAGCCACAGAGACCTATCGCCCCATAGAGTGACTATTCCACTATCAGCTGCAGGCCTACTCCGCGAACGGTCTTCAGCGTGATGCGCGGTTCGTCGGCAAGGAGTTTCCTTAGTTTGTTTACGAAGACGTCGAGCGAGCGTGAGGCGAAATAGTCATCCTCCGTGTTCCAGAATCGGCTTAGGATAGCCTCGCGGCGCACCACGTTGTTCTTATTGTCGGCTAAGAGTGCCAGGATAAGTGCTTCGCGCTGGGTAATGGTCTGCGAGGTCCCGTCTTCATCATTGCGCAGTGTGGCATGACTGGCGTCGAGGGTGTATTTGCCCAGTTTGTAATGTGTCGTCTCCTTCTGAGTCTTGGCACCTCCGCGCATCTTCATCAGAGCCTGTATGTGAGCATCGAGCTCCTCAGGCACGAATGGCTTTTTCACGTAGTTGTTGATGCCGAGCCGATAGCCAGCCTTCACATCGTTGGGCGAGGTGAGGGCAGAGGTGAAGATGATAATGACGTCGCCGTCAGTCTCACGTATGCGCTCCACCATTTCAAAACCGTTCATTACTGGCATGTCAATATCTGAGATGATGACGTCCGGATGAGTCTCTTCCCAGGCTTTCACGCCCTCCTTGCCGTTGGAGGCTGTTGTTACCTCATAGCCCCCAATGATGTCTTCAAGGCCCGTCTTCTCGATATAGGCCAGCGATTCATCGTCTTCTACCAATAGCAATTTGATCATTTCGTCTGTTTAGGGATATAAAGTGTAAATTCGGAATACTTGTCTTTCTCGCTCGATACTGTCACCTTTCCGCCGTGGGCCTGCATCACCTGGTCCACATAGTTCAGCCCGAGGCCGAAGCCCGAGACACCGCCCTTGCGGTTTTTCTCGTGGATGGCTGCACGCCCGAACTTGTCGAAGATTATCTGTTGTTCCTCCTTTGTGATGCCGATACCATTGTCGCGAACCTTTAGCAGTACGTTCTTGTCTGTATCGAATGTCTTGATGCTTATCTTGATGTCGTCCTTGGAGTATTTGATGGCATTGTCGATGAGGTTGGCGATGGCTTCTGTGAGATACTGCTCGTCGGCAAGTACGCTCTTGACCTCCAGGCGGGTGGTGATCTCGATAGGCTTCGAGGCTTTTGTCTTTGCCTTCTCTACGAGGTCGTCGATTATGGGCTCCAGCTCCACCTCGTTCTTGTTGAGTATCAGCTTCTTGTTCTCCAGTTTCGATATGGTCAGCAGCTTGTTGACGAGTGCCAGCAGATGTTCTGCCTCGTCTTCGATGATAGTGTAGTATTTCTCCTTTATCTGCGGCTTGTCGTCCACCTTTCCGCTGTGCAGGAAGTGTGCTCCCATGATGATGCTTGAGAGTGGTGACTTCATGTCGTGTACCATAGCATACGAGAAGTCGTTGCGCAGTTCGGCCATCTGTTCCTGCTCGGTGATGAATTGCAGCAGCTGTATGATGATGATGGCAAAAAATCCCAGGATGATGGCGCTGATGAGGAACAGCGGACTTAGTCTGCTGGCAAGTTCGGGGTAGGGATTGTTGAGCGCTATCTGTATGGCTCTTGACTGGTCGCGGCGGATGCTGACGGGCTTCGTCTTCAGCGACCAGCTGGTGCTGCGGTCGTTGTTCTGCTTGAGTACGTTCCCTTTGGCATCGATCTCCTGTATCGTGACGTCGCGGTTGATTTGTACTACGCTGAGCAGTGAGTCTACGTAGCCAGCCACCTTGTCGAGGGATATTTCTGAGTGATACATCCGGCTCAGTGCATCATTCATGCCTTCTACGGATGATGCCAGCGAGAGGTTGCCACGAGCCTCTGGCAGTCTCAGCGTGTCGCCTTCAGTGACTATCTCTGCCCTGCCGTAGCTCTCGTAGAACATTGCCCACATCAGTTGGTTGCCGGCTCGCTCGGTGATGTCTTTCGTTACCGAGCGGTAGGTCATCCACATGTAGAGCCCCAACAGCAATAGCACCGCTGCGGCACTAATGATAGATACGTTTTTATATCTGTTAGAATGCATATCTGCCTGCAAAGGTACGAATAAGTGAGTGAATCGCCAAATTTATTCGGATTTATTTTCCCGTCTGAAGGCAAACCGCTCTTGCGGCTATTTGCTGAGCACGTAGTACTTCTGGCTGCCTCGGCCTCTGAATGTTATGCCCGACGAGGGGTCGAGTGCCAGCTTCCTCAGCTCTGTAGTGGCTGCTGTGCGTGAAAGTCCTGTCAGCCTCACGTAGTCGGGCACTCTCATAAACATGTTCTTCTCGAGGAACTCGCGTGCCTTCTGTGTGCGCTCCTCGAGGTTAAGGGCCGGCTTGCGCAATCGGCTGATGCCACCTCTTTCCAACACACATCTGTTGCGTGTGATTCGGATAAGCTCCGGGTCTGCCCTGTACGATACGCCCGATACCTGGATGCTCTTGGCATTTCTTGTGCTCTCGCCCTCCTCGAAGGCGTCCTGCAGCATGTCGCTCCTCACGCCGAGCTTTGCGTGGAAGGTGCCGATGCCGTCGAGCTTTACGGAATAGCCCTCAGACATGCTGAGGCTGAGTTTCTCGCTTACCAATGAGAGCACGCCCAGTATCTGGCTCTCTTCCATGTGCCCCTCTCTGGCACAGAGGCTTACAAACTGCTCGTAGTTCATCGGTGTCAGCTCCATCTTGTAGTAGGCCTGCGTCCTTCCTGTGCCGTTTAGGTCGGCAATTTCCTGTTTGATATATTTCGCGTACATAGTCTGATAGTTTGATTCGAGTGCAAAGATACACAAAACTTCCGAAAATGCCATAACTGCGTCGGAGTTTTATCAAGTGCCGTCGCAGATTTGTCAAACTCCGACGTGGTTTCAACAAACGCCGAGGCGGTTTCAGCTTGCAAAGGAACCTTGGATGCCTTTACCCCAGGGCTGAGGATGCTTTAGGTAGGCACTCTCTCTGTTTTGTGTCAGGTCAGGCTCTCACTAATGTACCCGTATGCCTATAGGGAGGGTTATCTGGTCTGGTAGGGAACCGATTTTAGACAAATTTAACGCAGGAATGACATTTAACCTAAAGATAACATTCGGATAACTTAATGTTATTGCAACTTGTCGTACCTTTGCAACGTCAAACAGATAAAGTAACAATTAAAACTCGAAAGTTATGGAATCAATTATCACAGTAGCAACAGTCATGACAATGTACATGAACGCCGTAAACAGCAACGATGCAAACTATATGTACAACGGTGATATGGAAGACGGCAAGGTAAACAAGATAGAGGTTTACGAGCGTAATGACGACCAGCGTATGGAGCATAAGGTGGAGTACTGCTACTATTATGATGAGCAGGGACGCCTCTCTGGCAAGGAGAAACTTTCCTGGGACGAGACCAAGAAGGAGTGGACGAAGGACAGCCGCCTGACATATAAATATTATAAGAACGGATACAACGTCGAGGTAAGCCACTGGAACAGTGATAAGCAGCAGTACGACCTGCCGGCAGAGGTGACGCTCTATCGCTCACAGGCTCCCAACCTTACCACTGTCAGGACATATAAGATGAATGAGCGTCAGGACAATATGTATCTCACAAGCAGCATGATCGTGCTTGAACCCATCGAGAGCAGGCTGCTGGCTATCAGATAACAGATTTCAAATTAACTCTCTCTAAATATATTTCCCGCCATGCATGAGCGATCATGTGTGGCGGGTCTAATTTTTTAACATAAAGATAACATACGAATTGCATTGTGTTACGAAAAAAGTCTGTATCTTTGCATCCGAAAAGTAGAATCAACTAATTTGTGTCAAAATGAAACTAAGAAAACTTTTTGTAGCAGTAGCACTGCTCACCACAGGTTTCGCATCCGCACAGCAGATGCCTGAGATCCCCGTAGACAGTGGAGTCCGTATCGGCAAGCTCGACAACGGACTGACCTATTACCTTCGTCACAACAACAATCCTGAGAAGAAGGCAAACTTCTATATCGCCCAGCGTGTGGGCTCTATTCAGGAGGACGACTCTCAGCAGGGTCTGGCTCACTTCCTTGAGCACATGGCCTTCAACGGTTCTGAGCACTTCCCCTCAGGCAAGATGATCGAGTATCTCCAGACTATCGGTGTGCAGTTCGGACGCAGCCTGAATGCATATACATCAATCGACCGTACCGTATATTATATAGCCGACGTCTCCACTGAGCGCCAGTCGGCTCTCGACTCTTGTGTACTCGTTCTCCGTGACTGGTCGAGCGGTATCACTGCCGAGCCAGCAGAGATTGAGAAGGAGCGCGACGTGATACATAATGAGTACCGTATGCGCAACACCCCGAGCCAGCGTATGATAGAGCGTGCGCTGCCTACTCTCTTCCAGGGATCGAAGTACGGCTACCGTATGCCTATCGGTAAGATGGAAATCGTGGACAACTTCAAGCCAGAGGAGCTTATCGCATACTATAAGAAATGGTATCGCCCCGACAACCAGGCTCTCGTAATCGTTGGTGACATCGACGTTGACTACACAGAGAACCTTATCAAGAAGCTCTTCAGCGACATCAAGGTGGCTCCGGATGCTGCAAAGGTTGTGGACGAGGTAGTGCCCGATAACGAGCAGGCTATCTACGTGGCAGAGAAGGATAAGGAGCAGCAGTATCCTGTGCTGATGCTCTCCATGAAGCGCGATCCTATCCCCGCTGAGATGAAGAAGACAATGGCTTATCTCGTAACAGACTATCTGAGCAGCCTCACATGCTCTATGCTCAACAGCCGTTTCTCTGAGATGGCACAGCAGCCCGACTGTCCTTTCGTCCAGGCAATGGTACAGGACGGCAACTATCTGCAGCTGGCTCGTACCAAGGAGGCTCTGATGCTTATCGGTGTTGCCAAGGAGGGTAAGGAGATTGAGACTATGCAGGCAGTGATGCGTGAGGCAAAGCGCGTTCGCGACTTCGGATTCACCGCAACAGAGTTCGCTCGTGCCAAGGCCGACTATATGAGCTCGCTTGAGAAGATGTACACCAACCGTGACAAGATGAAGAACGAGCAGTTTGCCAACGACTATATCGAGAACTTCCTCGAGAATGATCCTATCCCTTCTGTAGAGGATCTCTATCAGACAATGAACATGCTGGTTCAGCAGCTGCCTTTCGAGGTGGTTAACCAGTATGCCCAGCAGATTATCAACACTGACGACAAGAACCTCGTGGCATACCAGATGGAGCAGGAGAAGGATGGCAAGACATACGTTGCTCCTGAGGCAATGAAGAAGGCTACCGAGGCAGTACGTGCAGAGAAACTCACCGCATGGGTGGACAATGTGAAGGAAGAGCCTCTCATGGCTCAGATGCCTGCAAAGGGCAAGATCGTGAAGGAGACAGAGAACAAGACTCTCGGCTACAAGGAGCTGAAGCTCTCTAACGGTGCAAGGGTTATCCTTAAGAAGACCGACTTCAAGGACGACGAGGTGATGTTCCAGGCAGAGGCCAAGGGTGGTATGTCGCTTTTCGGCAAGGAGGACAACATGAACCTTCAGCTCATTGAGCCGGCTCAGATGTACAGCGGTCTCGGAAACTTCTCTAAGTCAGAGCTCGACAAGGCCCTTGCCGGTAAGAATGCGAGCGTACGCCTGAGTGTGAAGGAGGATCGCCAGTATATCAGCGGACGCTCAGTGCCAAAGGATCTCGAGACTCTCTTCCAGCTGGTTTACCTCACAATGACCAATATCAACAAGGACGAGAAGTCGATGGCTTCATTCGTCAATCAGATGCAGATGGTTCTGAAGAACAAGAGCCTGAACCCCCAGCTCGTTTATCAGGACTCTCTCGAGAGCACCAAGAACTGTGGCAATCCTCTCTACCGACTCCCAGAGGTTGAGGATATTACCAAGTTCGATTACGACCGTGCCCTCCAGATGCTGAAGCAGCTCTATGGCAACGGCGGACAGTTCACCTATACTTTCGTCGGTAACTTCGACGAGCAGACTATCCGTCCTCTCATCGAGCAGTATATCGCTTCCCTGCCGGCAGGCAAGGCTGTGAAGACAAAGGATGTGCGTACATTCTTCAAGGGCAACAGGGATAACCGATTCGAGAAGAAGATGGAGACACCTCAGGCTCAGACTACAGTGATCTGGAAGACTGACAAGATGCCTTATACCCTTGAGAACAAGGTTCTGCTCAGCGCTGCCTCTCAGGTGCTCACCCGTGTATATCTGCGCACCATCCGTGAAGAGGAGAGTGCTGCATACAATGTAGGTGCACACGGCGAGATCAGCACAATGGGTCCGACACCGGTATTCTTCCTCACAGCATCGGCTCCTACCAATCCTGACAAGCAGAAGATTGCAGAAGACCTGATGATGAAGTATATCAATGAGGCTGCTAAGAAGATTGCCGACGATGACCTGAATCCTGTGAAGGAAATCATGCTGAAGCAGGCTGATGATGCCAACCGTGAGAACACTCACTGGATGGACGTGCTGACAGAGTGGACTGCCGAGGGCGTTGACCTCCAGACCAACTATGCACAGACCGTCAAGGCACTTACTCCGCAGAAGGTTCAGAAGTTCATCTCTGACATCCTCGCCGCAGGAAATCGTGTATCAGTTGTCATGATGCCTACAAAGTAATTAAAAAGGCTTAAATTGGTAATATAATCCGTAGTCTGGGTAACCTGATTACGGATTTTTATTTGTACCTTTGCAGCCCGAATACTAATTACGTTTATGGAACTGATAAAAGATAAAGAGTTTGGTGGCGAGCGCCCGTTGTTCGCTGCCCATGACTTGAGACTTGAGAACATCACTATCGTGGATGGAGAGTCAGGCATCAAGCAATGTCAGAGAATGGAGTGCTACGACAGCAAGTTCTATGGCAAGTACCCTTGGTGGCATGTAGATGGTGCACATATCGAGAACTGCTACTTCGCACCGGGTTCGCGATCCGCCATCTGGTACACTAACGACCTCGTCATGAAGCACTGCACCATCGACGGTCCGAAATTCTTCCGGGAGATGCAGAATGTAGAGCTGGAAGATGTCACCATCAACGATGCCGACGAGACATTCTGGAGGGTGAAGGGACTTAGGCTGAAGGATGTCAGACTGCATGAGGGTACATATCCGTTTATGTTCTCGGAGGATATCTATGTTGACGGACTTGAGAGCGATGCGAAATACGTCTTCCAGTATTGCAAGAATGTAGAGTTGCATAACGCAAAGATAGTGACTAAGGACTCTTTCTGGGAGTGCGAGAACGTCACCGTCTATGACTCTGTGCTCGATGGAGAGTATCTGGCTTGGCACTCTAAGAACGTCAGGCTCGTGAACTGCCATCTTGCCGGTGAGCAGCTCCTCTGCTATGTTGACGGTCTCGTGCTCGAGAACTGCACCTTCGATGCTGCCTGCGACCGTATCTTCGAGTACACCACTGTTGAGGCCGACATTAAGGGGCATGTCGAGAATATCAAGAATCCTACGTCAGGACATATCGTGGCAGACTCCATCGGCAGCATTACTATCGATGAGAATGTACGTCAGCCGAATAATTGTGTGATAGAAACCAGAAACAGATGAAATACGATTTTGATGAGGTAGTAAATCGGCGAGGTAGCCACTGTGTGAAATGGGATGAGGCATCGGAGGGAGTCATTCCCCTCTGGGTGGCCGACATGGACTTTAAGGCTGCACCTGCCATACAAGAGGCTATACGTAAGCGTGCCGAGCATGGGGTATTCGGCTATGCATTAGTCGAGGAGGATTATTATCTGGCAGTGATCAACTGGTTTCAGAGCCGTCATGACTGGCATATCCGTCGTGAGGAGATTCTCTATACCACAGGTGTGGTGCCGGCAATGTCTGTTGCCATCAAGGCTCTCACAATGCCTGGCGAGAAGGTGCTCATCCTCTCGCCCGACTACAACTGCTTCTTCTCGTCAGTGCGCAACAACGGATGCGAGGTGCTGGAGAGTGTCTTGGTGAGGAAAGACGACTCGTTTGAGGTTGACTGGGCAGACTTTGAGGCAAAGTGTGCCGATGAGAAGACCACCGTATTCCTGCTTTGCAATCCTCACAACCCGACGGGTCGCGTATGGACCAAGACGGAGCTGATGCGCATGAACGACATCTGCATGCAGTATGGCGTCAAGGTGGTGAGCGATGAGATACACTGCGAGCTGGTAATGCCGGGCTATAATTTCCATCCCTTTGCTGCTGTCAGCGACCAGTGCCGTAAGAACAGCGTGATACTTAATTCACCTTCCAAGTCGTTTAATATCGCCGGCCTGCAGACTGCTAATATCATCTGCTCACAGCCAGAATGGCGCCGCAGGATTGACCGCGCGATAAACATCAATGAGGTGTGCGATCTTAATCCATTCGGTCCTGTGGCACTTGTCGCTGCCTATAACGAGAGTGGTGACTGGATTGATGAGCTGAACAAGTATATCTGGGGCAACTATCAGGCTCTTTGTGAATTTATCGGGCGTGAGCTCCCGCTGCTGAAGGTCTGCAAGCTTGAAGGTACGTATCTCCCCTGGATAGACATATCTGCCTATGGCGTGTCGTCACAGCAGATATGCGACCGCATCATGTCGGAGGGCAAAGTGTGGGTTAATCCTGGTACGATGTATGGCCCTCTGAGTGGCGAGGGGTATATCCGCGTGAACATTGCCTGTCCGCGAAGCCTGCTGATGGAGGCTTTGGAGCGCATTAGGAAGGTACTTGTGTAATATAGTTTACAAAGCCCTTTTGCAGGCCTGTAGGAGTTACAGGTGGAATTTATAGCCGAGTGTTATGCTGAGGAACTGATTCCTGGCAGTGTCAGGATTGTCAGTCTTGTCTATCTTTGTCATGCCGAAATAATAACGGGCATCGAGGACAATGTTCTTGTACTCATACGACAGTCCCAAAGGGATACCAAAGTCGAATGACTTGCAGACATCAGACATCTCAGTGTGATTTCCAATTGACCTTGCAGTACTTTGGACATCCTCTGTTAAATCGTAATAGCTGGAGAGATGCATCTTCAGCATTCCTGTCTCCGTATCTGATGATATTTTGTCGCTTGCAAGTATGCCGACCTGTATGCCTGCCTTAATGGCCAGTCCTTTGATGGCAGGAATATAGATGTTGGCCATCAGTGGCAAGTTCAAATAACTGCAATTCAGTTTACCGTCCATTTCTGTACTGGTGATCCAAGTGTCAGCATTCTCATCAGTAATTAATCCACCGATATTGCCATCAATCTTTGCGCCTTGTTGCGAATACAATAGTCCGAGCGACAGTCCCAGCCAAGGCTTGACTCCATACTCAAGTTCTGCACCGCCGGTAAACCCAACTTTCATTTTGTAGATGTCAAAGGTAGCGTTGCTGAAATTTGAGAGATTTACACCTGCCATAGGCTTTAAGGACAGACTGCCTACCTTGTTTTGTGCAGACATACTTGTCGTACATAGAGCCAAGGCAATCAAAAAGAGTATTTTCTTCATGTTGTTATCTGTTAAATTAATAATATTAGTGGCATTCATTATTGAACGCGGGGGCAAAGATACAAAAAGTTTTGGAAACAGCAACATTATGGACGAGAAATTTGATAATGAGGCTGTGCCAATAGTCCTGACACAGCCTCATTTCTTGGATTATAAGTGCAGCCTGATTAGTTGATCAGGTATACCTTTGTCTTGCCGTTGTATGTGGCCTTGACTGTGGCTCTGCCTTCTACAATCTTACTAATCTCAAACTTCACGCCAGGAATGTTTGAGCTGGCCTTTATCACATTGTCCTTATCGCTCAGTTTGCCATAGACTTGATAATGGTTGGCCTCAGCATATCCGTTGAGGTTGGTGAACCATATCGGGTTCTGCGGGATAACCAGCGCCTGTCCGTCGATTGTGATCGTCACCTGCGGCACTTGTGGAGCCTCCAGTACCTCTCCGGCCTTTGAGAATCCTATTCCGTGAAGGTCGAACAGTCCCTGTGGGCGCTGTGGACCGCGAGGGCCGCCCCAGCGTGGACGCTCAGGAGCCTTCACCTCAGGACCGTCAGCCACGAGATAGATGGCATGCTTGCCCGTGAGTCCCTCCACGTCGGGCACTGCCACCTGATACGTCATGGCTGCTTTCGGAGCATCGGCAGGGATGTCAAGCACTGCAATCTCCTTACCCTTCCATGCATCGTCGAGCCTAACGCGAATCTTGAAAGCACCGTGCCCGCCGGTGGTAAGGTTCAGGTTGAGCATCGCACCGTCGCCCTTCTGAATACCGGCGAACGGCTTCAAACCCTTGGTGGCTGCTGCAAGACCTCCGAAGCCGAAGTACTTGAAGCCAACGATACCGCCATTGGTGATGCCCGCAAGGTCCATGGAGTTGTTCCATACATCGTGATTGTCCTGCATCCACTCGTTGCTGTTGTTGCCTCCTGTCATGAAACAGGCGATGCCGGCAGAGTAGTACTGATATGGCGGCAAGCCGAAAATCTGGAATCCCTCGGAGGTAACCTCGGCACCAGTGTATGTGTTGCCGTCGGCAGCAGCTGCTGTCCACACGTTATCTTTTATATATGGGTCGTAGCCGGTAATCTTCACTACGCCTCCCTTGGCAACAGACTTCTTGTCCCATGTTATCTTCACTGGAGCCACCATTGCCTGGCGGGCAAAACCGAAGCCGCGTGGCGGACGGTGATAGAACACATACCACTGACCGTTGATCTCCTGCAGCGATCCGTGAGTGTTGTGGGCTGCATTAGTGGTGATCAGGTGTGAACCGTCGGCATCGAGAACCACGCCGCGAGAGTCAACCAGCACACCTCCTGAGCGCCAGGGACCCAGCGGAGAGTCGCCGAAGGCATAGCGCAGGGCAGAGTTGGTGTTGCCGAGACCGTACTCCTTGCCGCTATAGCCTGAGAACACCATCACGTATTTGTTTCCCACCTGACGTATCGAGGATGCCTCGAAGAAGTTGAAGTCCAGAGGGTCCTGACCCTTGTATAGAGCCTTATACTCTGAGCCTTTTTTGTCGAGCAGACGTCTGTCGGCGCTGCAGGCTGGTATGAACGGGTCGATGAGTTCCGTACCTTCACGCTTCGAGTACATCGTGTTCTGGTCAAGCTCACAGGCTGTAGAGTGCTGGAATCCGTAGAATACGTATGCACGGAAACCCTTGGCGAAGTCTGGGTCCTTCTTGTTGGTGATAGTCTCTACAAACACGGAGGGGTCGAAGTCGATGAGCGAGCCTGGCAGGCATCTGCGACCATCCTCTGTGAGGTTGATGGGAGTGAACGGCCCGTCGGGGCGGTCGCTCTTGCAGACCATCGGCACGCGCTGCCATCCGCGTGAGTGGGGATATAGGTAGTATGTCTTCTTGCCAGTGGCCTTGTCTTTGATCTCCACGAGGTCGGGTGCGAACATCGTGTCCCACTGTCCGTCTACATACCATGAGAAGACAGGCCCCTCATCGCGCCATTGGGTAAGGTCCTCAACGGGAGCCGACCACATACGGATGTCAGGACCGCAGTAGGCTGTGAATGTCACGTCGTGCGAACCGATGATGTAGGCCCGATACTTCCCTGGGTTGTCGGGATCTTCAAA
>DGTJ01000022.1 GCA_002393725.1 Prevotella sp. UBA4339
TCCGCCCTCACATGCTCTACTTCCTGGAGAACCACGACGAGCAGCGACTGGCCAGCGACTTCTTTGCCGGTGATGCCCGCCGCGGAATACCCGGCATGATGGTCAGCGCCTGGCTTCATCAGAATCCGTTGATGATCTACGCCGGACAGGAGTTCGGTGAGCGCGGCATGGACAAGGAGGGCTTCTCCGGCGTTGACGGCCGCACTACCATCTTCGACTACTGGTCGGTTGACACCATCCGCCGCGGATTCTATCAGCGCCGCAAGCTCACGGCAGCCGAGAAGCAGCTGGAACAGCAGTATCGGCAGATCGTGAACCTCGCTCAGCGCGAGCGGGCCATCCGCGAAGGCCAGTTCTACGACCTGATGTATGCGCAGAGTGCCTGTTTCGATCGTCAGCATCTCTACGCATTCCTCCGCAAGGCAGGCTCAGAGTCGCTCCTCATCCTGGTCAACTTCGGTGATCAGGCGGCCAAGGCAATGGTCAACATTCCGAAGCACGCCGTGGATTTCCTCAGCTTGCCTACGGGCGACCTACTTGCCCGCGAGTTGCTCACGGGTGAAGACCGTTTCCTCGAACTCACGCCCGACGTGGACTTCCCGCTTACGGTTCCGGCCCTGGGGGGAATGGTGCTGAAGTTCTGAGACCCACCCTCAATCCCTCCCGAAGGGAGGGACTTTTGAAACCTGAAACCTGAATCCTGAAACCTTCATCATGGAAGAATATATTTTAAACGACCACAACAAGGAAGAATATCCTCCTGCCCACACGGCCGAACATCTGCTCAACCAGCTGATGATGCGGATGTTCGGGTGTGAGCGTTCAAGCAACGCTCACATCGAACGCAAGAAAAGCAAGATATCCTACATCCTTGACCACAAGCCCGACCGCCGTGAGGAACGCGAGATAGAGCGGCAGATGAACGAACTCATCGAGCAAGATATGCCCGTCACGTTTCAGTTTGTAACCCGCGCAGAGCTTGAAGGCATCGTGATGGAAGCCGAAGAGGATTCCCCCGAGTCGCGCATTGCCCTCGACCGTCTGCCCGAAGATGCCTCCGACACCATCCGATTGGTGCGCATCGGCGACTACGACGTATGCCCCTGCATCGGCAAGCATGTGCGCAGCACCGCCCAGATAGGCCGCTTCGAAATGCTTGGCACCAACTGGGACAACGACCGCATGGCCTTCCGCGTGCGCTATAAGATCATTTGATTTATATTCTACACAAATACACTGAGACACAGAGTTTTTCTCATCGCATATTGAGAAAGTCTCTGTGTCTCAGTGTCTCAGTGGTGAGTTAATCTATATCACCAGATATCATCCACTTCTTCTTCGTCGTCGATGTTCCACAGGTTGGCGAACTCTTTGGCAGAGGGCAGTGGAACGTCATCGCCATTATCTCCGCCGTCACCTATCACAGGAAGGTCAGGCTGATCAGTAGAACCGGTAATCTGCGAAGCATGTATCATGTCGCATATCTCGCCGCCCAGGAGTGCCGTGCATTCGCACTCGGGTTTCATATAGAATTTCTTTTTCATAGTCGTTCCTTTCTTTACTTCATCACTTTCTTACCATTCACAATATAGATGCCGCTGGGCAGACCCTGCAGGTCGTTGCCAACCATCTGTCCGTTCAGATTATAGATACGGTCCGTAGTGCGTACCAACTCGCTTGCATCCACGCCATCAATGCCTGTAATCACTTCGCCGAAGCTGTCCATCAGCATCAGCTTAGCACCGGCAGGAGCACCCTCAATCATGAAGTAGCAGCGGTGCTTCTTCATGGTGACAGGCTTCTGCGTCACGCGGTAGAAGTTGTAAGGATACTTGCCTTCAGCAGCCTCTGCGCCCACATATCCGTCGCTTTCGCTGTCGTAGCGCTTGTCGTAGCCGAAGTAGAAGTACAGCAGGTTCGGATGCTCGCTCAGCACGGTCAGTTCCTTGTCGTAGTAGGTGCCAATCATCGTCACGTAAGGACTGTTGTTGGCCTCGTCCTTCCAGGTCACTTTCTTATTACCAACGTAGGTGTCAAGCTCCTCTTGCGTTTTGTTTCCCCAATTGGGATCTTTTGCCAAGTTGAGATATTTGCCTTCCAACACCTCGTCGGCCTTGAACAGGTAAGGCTTTTGGGCCTCTATCTTATCAGTTTCCGTAAATGTCAACGCATACTTTGTGTTAGAAGCATTCGTTGTGAGGGCAGTGTATTCCAACACCCTGACGGCAGGCGTCACACCATCTGCAGCGTAGCCCCACTCATTCGCCAGATTGTTAACATTATAAGAGAGGACAAGCGTAATCCAATGGTCGGTGACAAAGGGCTCGCCATTCTTGTAGGATTCCTTGATATAGATAACGGTATTACCAGTAACAGGAATCATGTAGTCATCAGCATACTTTTGCGTAAACTCTGCATCCTTGTAATAGCGGTCATAATTGCAATCTCCTCTCTCCGTGTATTTATTCTGGCCTGTTGGCATGCCAATCAGTGTTTGAGTAGTTCCTTTCTGAACTACAATGTCTGGATTCCATGTTCCATCGGCCTTGAGGATTCTCCACACTGTTGAATAGATATTATGAGATGTACCTCTAGTGAAGAAGAAACTACTGTTCGATACTGTAAGTGCGTTATAGTTATTATTTGTTTTATCCAGCTCATGATGAGTATTCCACACTATAGAGTTCCAACTACTCATGTTGACGGTAACAAATTTACCCATTGAATAAGCCCCCCCAGGCCCGGTAGCGTTATTATTATAATGCAAAATAACATTCTCATTGGTTGCAGTTGCTAAGACAGTCGTCTCTGCAACACGATTATCAGGCGTATAAAAGTTACCATATAATTGCCATCCTAAATCCATTTGGCTTTCGCCCATGCTAACTGTTGTACCACTATAACAGAGCCATTTACCGAAACCTTTGCTCTTAAGATTCAGACAATATGCGTCTCCATAAATAGCCCACGTATCCTTCGTTGCACTAGACTTCGGACCTACAGCACCCAAGTTGCCGCACATATAATACCTAGACGAGGAAATATATGCATTGAAATAATAATATGTCTCTACTCCTTCAGAAGAAACAATAAAAGGAGGTTCAAATACATAATCCACATAAACCATAGCATTTTCCTCTGGAGCAACAGTTATTTCTTGTGTCAGCTCAGCATCGCTATAATATTTATAAGTAGTATAGGCTCGCCATAAGGCGCGAGGCATACCACTTTCCAGGGTTGCCCCTTCATTCAGGTTAGCAGTGCCCGTGATGGTTCTGCCGTCAACATGAGTCTTAAGCGAGTAGGTAACGTTCACAGCGAAT